>NZ_JAAHHM010000008.1:0-83910 GCF_010692445.1 Moorena sp. SIO3E8
AGCGACCGTATATTGGCTCTCAAACTATAGATTTTTCTTGGTTCGGGGCGGTGCGGTGCGCTTGGCTTTCCTCATCGCCATTTACTAATGTAAAGGGTAAAAAAGCGTTTGTCAACCTAAACCCGAAACTTTTTTGGGGATAAATCCTTGAAGCCTAGATATGGCAAGGGTTATGGAATTTAAAAAAAAGTTTTTTGACTCCATTTCGGAGGTCTGATCACGGGAAGAGGGTGAAGCTTACGGAGGTAGGTTCGTTAGAGTTGGGTCGGGAGTCGGGAGTCGGGAGCGGTGCTACCCGTGACGAATTTAATTCGACGAGTGTAAGCGCACGCCCTGGGAGTCGGGAGAATTATTTCGGGAATTCTTGTATATCTTAGATACATACCTGGTGACGGGCTTATCTGTCGATCCTGCCTGTAAGTGCGGATTGGGATAACTGCTCCGATGCTCCTGAGTGAAACGGAAAATTTACCTGGATTTACGGTAATTGTCCAGGATTAATCGGTAAGTAGTGGCTGTTCCCATTCAGAGGCAAGATTAGTGAAGAGCCCTTTGCACTGGCACCATGAAATCCATTGTTGAACAACTTACTAAACTAGCTCTGACAAGGCATTTGCGCCAGAATAAATTATAGGGATGCAGGGTGGTCTTGGGGAGAAAATGGCTTTATTACAGGGTTTAACCCATTAGCAACTGGCCTGGTTTCCACGGGGCTGGAGAGCGATGCAGAGGTGCGACCCGTGGCGAATTTAATTCGCCTACGGAAAGCGCACCTAAGCCTTCACGCGGGGGTTCCCCCCATGAGCGACTGCATCAAGACAGGTGCGTTTACTTATTGTCTCTGTTCGTGCAGCGTCTCCAAAGGAGAAAGGAGAATCACGGCGTGACCCACACAGCCCCTCCCCACTCGCCCTTTGCATCAAGAAATGTCTTGGCCATAAGTTACCGTTACCAAACACTGGAGGTGTCAGTGAATTTTCAATCAGTGATTGCAACATTGAATCAATTCTGGGCAAAACATGGTTGCTTGATTGCCCAGTCCTACGATACAGAGAAAGGAGCAGGGACCATGAGTCCTCA
This sequence comes from Moorena sp. SIO3E8, assembly GCF_010692445.1. Taxonomy (NCBI): domain Bacteria; kingdom Bacillati; phylum Cyanobacteriota; class Cyanophyceae; order Coleofasciculales; family Coleofasciculaceae; genus Moorena; species Moorena sp. SIO3E8. Next base: position 1,081 of record NZ_JAAHHM010000008.1, read on the forward strand.
TACATTCTTGAGAGCTATTGGTCCAGAACCCTGGTCAGTTGCTTATCTTGAACCATGCCGAAGACCCACCGATGGACGCTACGGCGAAAACCCGAATCGCTACCAGCACTACTACCAATACCAAGTACTGATCAAGCCGTCACTGAATAATATTCAAGACATTTACCTAGATTCCCTCAAAGCTTTAGGGATTTGTCCTGAAGACCATGACATTCGGTTTGTTGAAGACAATTGGGAATCTCCTACCCTGGGGGCTTGGGGAGTTGGCTGGGAAGTCTGGTTAGATGGCATGGAAATTACTCAATTTACCTACTTCCAACAGTGTGGTGGCATTGATTGTCGTCCTGTACCCATTGAGATCACCTATGGTTTGGAACGATTAGCTATGTATCTCCAGGAAGTAGAGGCTTTTACTAAAATCCAGTGGAATGACCAAATTAGCTATGGAGATGTTCACCTTCAGGGAGAAGTTGAACAATGTACTTATAATTTTGAATCCTCTAACCCAGATTTACTGTTCACGCTATTTGGTCTTTATGAGCAAGAGGCAGAACAACTCAGCACACGAGGACTTGTTATGCCTACACTAGACTACGTTCTGAAGTGTTCTCACACTTTCAACTTACTGGACGCTAGGGGTGTGATTTCAGTGACTGAGCGAACTCGTTATATCGGTAGAATTCGCAATCTAGCCAGGCGAGTGGCTCAACTCTATTTGCAACAACGGGAGATGTTAGGGTTCCCGCTCAATAAACAGACCATAGCTTGAATCTAGAACACAAAAAGATGGAAAACACCTCCCGTCTCTATAATAAACCCTATCGGTATTAGGGGTTTTGGGAGCCTGACAGGACACGGATGTCACGCCAAATTTGAGTAGCTGCTAATGCTCCATCGGCAGCAGCAATGACGACCTGATTCAGTCCCACCTTTAAATCACCAATGGCAAAGATACGAGGATGGGAAGTGCGGGCCATCTTATCTGTAACCAGATTGCCTCCCTTCTTCTCCAGATCAAATGTGTCTAGATATTCGGCATGGTATTTGGAGCCCATGGAAATCAAGCCAGCTTCCAACTCAACTACTCGACCATCAGTTAATTCCACTCCAGTCATCTGATGGTCTTCCCCTAAAAATTGCTCAACTGGGGTTTCTATGATTTCATAACCCTGTTGTTGTATTTTTTGTCGCAATTCATCATTTACCTCGAACAATCATTGGGTAAATAAAGTAATTTCAGAAGTAAACCAACCCAGAGGAAAAACTACTTCCGCATTACCTGCAGTGCTAGCAAATACCCCCACCTTTTTATCAGCCATTTCATAACCATCACAAATGAGACAGACATGGAGGTTATAACCTGCGTAATCATAGACATTTCGCATATTTTCTAAGGCTGGCAAATAGTCAATAATGCCACTAGCAGCAATCAGGTATTTAGCCCGAAAGGTATAGTTTTCACTGTTGTTTCGACCGACTTTTACTCGCACAGCAAAGGTCTCACCCTCATCAATTACTTCTTCGACAAAAGCATCTAGTGAATCGCCACCAATAGACAAATAATGCTCTTTACCTTGTCTAAGAACAGAACGACCAGGGGTATCGGGAGGTAAACCCAGGTAGTTGTGGAGTTCCTGCATCCAAAAAGAGCGCGCTTTGCCTTTATCGATAATCAAAGTATTGAGTAAGTAACGCTGAAGATAGATTCCAGCAGAGAGACCTCCTGCGCCACCTCCCACAATAATCGTGTCGTAAATTTTGTCAGTGGATTCTTGAAGATTTTGTTTTTTGAGTTTCATGATATTACCTCTGTAGTGATTTGTAATAAAAGGTATCGTAAGCCGTCAGCGGTCAGTAGTCAGCGGTCAGTAGTCAGTGGTTAGCCGTCAGCTGACGTAACAGAAATTAAGCCAATGCTTACCTATTTGATTCAAAAGCTGTTCCCGTAGCGTGCGCGTAGCACATGAGCTGATAGCTGATAGCTAATAACTGATAGCTGATAGCTGATAGCTGATAGCTGATAGCTGATAGCTGATAGCTGATAGCTGATAGCTGATAGCTGAATACTTAAACTATCAGCATAGAATTTGAGGTTAATTGAGATGTCCTGTCTTGACGTAAATTAAACAACCTTCTTTACTAAAGGGAGTATGAGTACTACCATGAGGATTACGTATCCAAGTTCCTTTAGGATAAGTTCCATGTTCATCTTCAAATACCCCGTCAATTACATAAATTTCTTCTCCACCAAAATGACTATGGTGTTTAAAAACAGTTCCAGGTTCCCATTTCACCAGAGCAACATTCTCTGTATTATGAGTATGTAAGGGCATTACCTGTAATCCTTTAACTAAACCTGGAACCCAAGAGTTGTTAGTTGTATCGATTACTACTCGCTCTTGATCCTCAGGAGACATTTGCCATAGTTTAACCAGAATTGTACAACCTGATTCACTCTTAGGAGTATGGCTTGAACCTACGGGATTGCGGACATAAGTACCAGAAGGATAATCTCCTTTTTCATCAGAAAATATACCATCTAAAACCATAAATTCTTCACCACCACCATGAGTATGAGCAGAAAAGAAACTACCAGTTTCATAGCGAACTAGAGAGGTTGCTCTGGCTACTTCGTCTCCATCCCTTTCCAACATCCGACGCTGTACACCAGCCATAGGAGAATCAACCCAAGGTAGCTCTTCGCTATAGACAACGACTCGCTGACTTATATCTGCATGAATCTGCATGGTAACCTCCTGAAATTATGTTTATTGTTGGAATCTCTAATTATTACTTGAGATTGCTAATAGGATCACCTGTCCGACTACTTATAGCGGTTTTAATTGGGTGAGGTACAGAGTCCTGGGTTTTAGGGAATATTGATTGAGAAGTTGTGGGTTGTTATCAATAACTTGAGCCCTTCCCCAAATCTTTAATCGGCGACGGTGAGCGTAATCCATCAAAAATAGAAAAACGCGATCGCTTTCAGACAAGTTACCGACACTGATATATTGCAGATTTCCTTGAAAATCCACAAAACCCAAGGTTTGATCGTCCAGAACTTTGAGGAATCCTTTGGGCCCTCCACGAAACTGGATGTAAGGCCAACCGTTACTGTTGACGGTACCCATATAGAAACTATCCCGTGCAGCGATAAATTCTGTTTCTTTAGCAGTCAGAGTATCTGCGCTAATGCCTCGTTTGGCGAATTGGTCATAAATTTCCCGAGATCCGTAGCCGGTTTGAGCGTTTTTGACTCCAGGGGTAAAAGCAATATTGGTAAATTGTCGTGCCATCAGAAAGCGATGCAGCGCGGTCTTGGGGAGGCAGCGCGGTCTTGGGGGTCTCCCCCATGAGCGACTGCCGTGGTTTCCCCCATGAGCGACTGCATCAAGAATCCCCTTATTTATCTAGACCGTTTTTTATGTAGACCGGTCTGTATATTATTCTATAAATAGACAGGTCTGTATAAAGTCAAGGATTTTCTGCTATTTTTTTTTAAGTTTTGTTAAGCAGTGCCCAATCGTCAAGGGTAAGGACACTGAGGAGTGGAAAGTGTTAGTCTGAAATATACAGACTTGTCTATTCAAATCTGATTCAGTAACCATGACCAAATTGACTTCATCTCGTAAACCAGTTCGCGATCGCATTTTAGAGAAAGCCTCTGAGCTCTTTTACCAAAAAATCTGGGTCTAAAGCCCCGTCCTTCGCTGGATAGAAACCTTAGATAGTGGAGCCTTAATTACAAATTTTTAACCCTTTTTATCATAACCGGCAAACTATAAAGGCTCCACTATCTTACGGTAACTTTAACGGACGGCTTTTTATTGGAAACCCACAAAAAAAACAATAAAATATTTTCTGGACATACACGAATATTTGTTGTAGAATCAAAATAGATACAGGCTGAAAAACCGTAGGCTGAGCCGGGAGAGAGACCCGTAACTTATAGACCTCAAAGTAGTAATGTCTAGAGGGCAGGGAGAATCCTCTTTAAAAACCCAATCATCAATTAACAGTTGGTGTGTGAACCCAGAAGAATCACTCTTGAAATAAAACGGTACGGTGGGGCACACCGAAACCAAATGAAAGGAAGAGAAACAGACTTAATAAGGCACTTCCAATTAAGTAGTTAAACGCCTAGGGAGAACTGCCCTCTGGGTCTGTGGTGAATTGACTAGGAATTTCGTTTTAACGGATTCTCGGTTTAAGTATTGTCCTGTTTTTGGCGGCGTCATGGATAGGAACACCACGGTTTAAGGCGGTTCGCAGATCTAGGAATCCCCGTTCTTCCTTCGGCGGGGAGTGTCAAAACCACTTCAAATCGAAGGATGCTCTGATTGAAGCATTCCTACGACAACGGGGCGAGTCTTGGCGTGCCTGGTTTATAGAAACTGTTGCCCAAGATAGTTCAGATCCCAAAGAGCGTCTATTAGCAATCTTTGATGTGCTTCAATTATGGTTTGAGGCTCCAGATTTTCGTGGCTGTGCTTTCATTAACGCTACTGTAGAGTTGGCCAAGCCCAATCACCCAGGTTATCAGGCCGCTTTGGAGCACCAACAAGCTGTTTATGCCTATATTCTGGATCTGGCTCAGGCTGCAGGCATTACTGATCCTGAATTATTGGCTCGACAGTTTTTACTGCTTGTGCAAGGCTCAATTGTGGTGGCGATGATGGAGGGAAACTCCATAGCAGCAGCACAAGCAAAAACTGTTGCTTCAGGATTATTAGGGAGAAGGGAATAGGGAGTAGGGAGTAGGGAGTAGGGAGTAGGGAAGAGGGAAATGGGATACTAAGCATTGAGTCGTTATGCGATCGCACTTATTTGTGGAGGGTTGAGGGTCAATAAAAAAAACCGTTGCGTCAATGGTCTAAATTAAATCAAGATCAACTATGAGCTAGTCAACTATCTAGTTGTCATAGCCACCAGCACTCCCAGTAATTCATCCACAGGTGTTAGATAGCGGTCATTAAGATCCACCATAGCCTTGCCTTCTGGTGTCAGAGCCAGGAATCGCCACACTTGTCCCGTCGTAACAGTTCCATATACTGTTCGCTCAGCCATCTCTGGCTCTTTTTGGTTAACCAATCGAGCTGCATACATCGTAGCCAAGCATTGAGGCAGTCCCTCATTAATATTTTCGTTTTTTGCCTCTACCACTACCACCACTGGAGCTTTGATGGTTAACTTATCTGGGTTATCAGTAAGGATGAAATCAAAAAATCCAGTAAGTCCCTGTGCTGGGTCTACATTAAAGTTTTTGCCAGAAAACAGACTAATAGGAGGGTTTATGACTGTAATTTCACTTAAAATAGGAGCGATTAGATATTCAGAGCGAGCTTTTTCAGTATTGATAGCAGTTGCTAGTGGCACAAAGCGTTTGAGAGCTTCCTGAAGAAAGTCACTGGGGGAAATTGGGTCTGCTTGAATCAGGGATGGCACAGGTTCTAGCATATCAATCCCTAGAGAAGCTAGTGTGTCTAGAGATTTAAAATCACTATAAGACATTCACATCTCTCCTCGGTTTTAAACTTGACACTTGTTACTTGTTACTTGTCAAAGGTCAATTTTAAAGTAATACTTAACACTTAACAAGTAATAATAATTCAGCAAAATAATCGATAATTCCTGGAAATAATACCGAATTGTTTGGCTGCTCAAGCTCTTATTTATAGCTAATTAACCTGGATTTATACCTTAAAAATTACTAACTCAGAAACGCAAGGTACTAGACTTGGTGTAGCTTTCGTCCCCCGCCCCAAGCACGGGGGTTTTCAGCTTTCAAGAACTCTTCATAAATATGAAAGAGAAGATGGAAATTAGGACAAAACCAATAACGAGATTCTCGACAGGTAGGGTAGATTGAGGGTTTTCAAGAAAATTGACTGTCGGTCTGACCACATTTTCCAGATTTATGGGATTGTTAAACTGGACTTCTTGGAAATAAGAATAACTAGGTTCATAACTAGGCTCTTGGGGATTGATAAACACTAGAGAAACAGATTGATCCATCGGACTGACTTCGGCTAATTCTTCAAAAACCAACTTACCGGTAACGTTAGCAGTCCTGGCGATGGCTGGACTGGTTGAGTTATAATAGATATCTGTGGTGAGAGACACTTGACTAATAATTAGTACTATTGGTAAGGTTACAGATAAAGCACCGCCTAGGCTATAGGGGTTTCTAGCCCAATCTTAGCATTTATAGATAGGATTTATAGATAGGATTTATACATAAGTCAACTGCGAAGACAGGAAGAAAAATAAGCTCAAAGGAAGTTTAGGGGCTAATACTGTTGGCATTTTGCTCTTCTCAGCACGAGACCGATGTACACAGATACCAAATAGACTCAGATTAGTCGATCGGTTAGCCTATCCGGTATCTGTGTGTAAAAATCCATGGTGTGCTTTTCTGGTTGATCAAATGCATTCAGGGGGGACTATATAAAAGCCTGGTTTTAAGCCATAGCTGGATAAAGCATCACCCCTAGAGAGACCACACCAGCAATGATCATTAGTCCAGCTGGCATGAACTTGCGAGTTTTAGCGAGCCGGATGGCAAAGACAATCACCAGTGCAGCTGCTACGGCTATCCCTAAAGTTTGTGCCCAGGGTTGTCCTTGAAGCTGCATTATTCCAGCAAATATTAGCAATAAACCGCTGATTGTACCAGAAATGAGAGATATTTTGCTTTTGGCTTTAGCATAGCCCATGATTCCCCCGATCAGGGCTAAGATTCCGTATAAGAGTACTGCTGCAATACTTAGATTCATCGTTAAATTTTTTGTCAAACTGAACTAAGTTATACCTCTAGCTCGATACCTCTATGGTCAGTTCAGCAGAAAACTTAACATTAGGGAGATTGGAGTAGGGAGATTGGAGTAGGGAGATTGGAGTAGGGAGATTGGATCTAGTCATTAATCGTAGGGTGGGCAGTGCCTAGCAACGGGATTGGCAAGGTTGGTCAATCGGTCTGATCCACTGCCCAACTGACATTAAATTGGTGAGGTACATTTTTAATTTTAGGCAACAGGCAAAAATAAACAGGCAAAAGGCAACAGGCAACATAAAAAAATATTGTGTACCTCATTAATATAAAAAATGCTCTAGTGATTGACTAGCAACTCATCAAAATAAGAAGTAACGCTGTGCCATAGGTAAAACTGTTGCGGGCTCGCATGTTAATAATTCCCCATCAGCTCTGACTTCATAGGTTTCTGGATTGACCTCAATCTGTGGCAAGGCGTCGTTGAGTTTCATGTCGGTCTTACTCAAGTTGCGGGTGTTGGAAACGGCAACAGCGGATTTTTGTAAGCCAATTTGAGCTGGGATGTCTTGGTCTAAGGCAGCTTGGGAGACAAAGGTAACGGATGTGGCTGCGATCGCACCACCAAAACTCCCAAACATCGGACGCATATGAATCGGCTGGGGTGTGGGAATACTAGCATTGGCATCACCCATTTGGGACCATGCGATCGCACCACCTTTAATCACTATCTCTGGCTTGACTCCAAACATGGCTGGACGCCACAGACACAAATCGGCTAGCTTCCCTTCTGCGATGGAACCAACATAATTAGCAATTCCGTGAGCGATCGCAGGGTTAATCGTATACTTGGCAACGTAACGCTTGGCTCGGAAATTGTCATTTTCCCCAGTTTCCCCAGGAGTAGTGGATAACACTCCCCGTTGCACTTTCATTTTGTGGGCTGTCTGCCAGGTACGGATAATCACTTCACCCACCCGTCCCATGGCTTGAGAATCAGAGGCAATCATACTGAATGCCCCTAAATCATGAAGGATATCCTCAGCAGCAATAGTTTCCCGACGAATCCGGGACTCAGCGAAGGCCACATCTTCAGGAATGCCCCGGTCTAGGTGATGGCACACCATGAGCATATCGAGATGTTCTTCTAGGGTATTAAGGGTATAGGGACGGGTAGGATTGGTAGAAGAGGGCAATACATTAGCTTCACTACACACTTTAATAATATCTGGAGCATGACCTCCCCCTGCTCCTTCGGTGTGGTAGGTGTGAATGACTCGGTTTTTGAAGGCAGCAATGGTATTTTCCACAAACCCGGCTTCATTGAGGGTATCGGTATGAATTGCCACCTGTACATCAAACTGATCCGCCACAGTTAAACAGGTATCAATAGTGGCTGGAGTAGTGCCCCAGTCTTCGTGCAGCTTCAATCCCATGGCACCTGCTATCACTTGTTCCTGTAATCCTTCGGGTTTGGCACTATTGCCTTTCCCTAAAAACCCTAGATTCACAGGAAATGCATCGGCAGCTTGCAGCATCCGGTGAATATTCCAAGCACCAGGAGTACAGGTTGTGGCGTTAGTGCCAGTGGCTGGACCTGTACCACCGCCGATCATAGTAGTGATACCAGATGCGATCGCAGTTTCAATCTGTTGGGGACAAATAAAGTGAATGTGAGCATCAATCCCCCCTGCGGTGAGAATCATTCCTTCCCCAGCAACTGCTTCGGTGCTAGGACCAATAATAATAGTGACATTGTCCTGGATGTAGGGATTTCCGGCTTTGCCAATGTTGACTATTTTCCCGTCTTTAATACCAATATCGGCTTTAACAATACCCCACCAATCCAGGATCAGGGCATTAGTGATCACCAAATCCACAGCACCCTCGGCGCGGGAGATGGGGGATTGTCCCATCCCATCTCTAATCACTTTGCCACCACCGAATTTAACTTCATCACCATAGGTGGTGTAGTCCTGTTCCACTTCGATCACTAGTTCTGTATCAGCCAAGCGGATGCGATCGCCTACAGTAGGACCATAAGTTTCGGCGTAGGCACGACGATCCATACGATAACTCATCAATAACTCCTTGATTGAGGGTAATGGGTAATGGGTAATGGGTAATGGGTAATGGGTAATGGGTAATAGGTAATGGGTAATGGGTAATTTTATCCCCTTGGCAAAACTCTGGGATTACCTCTCGGTAGCGCTTGCTTAAAAAAAATAGTAACTATATATCAACTTGAGCTATCAAGTTGACCATTAATTTTGCCATTGAAGCCGTACACCTGACGGCTACCGACAAGAGTGACTAATTCCACCTCTCGTTCGTCTCCCGGTTCAAAGCGGATAGCGGTGCCAGCTGGAATATTTAAGCGCATGCCTGTAGTAGCTTCCCGGTCAAATTGGAGAGCTTCGTTGACTTCAAAGAAGTGAAAATGAGACCCTACTTGAATAGGGCGATCGCCTGTATTCGCTACCCGTACTCTGATGGTGGCACGACCAGCATTGAGTTCTATTTCCCCTGTTTGGGGAATGATTTCGCCTGGAATCACTAACTAACTCCTTAAACCCTGACTAGCTTTTTATTATCTCGTGAATTAGTTGATTATCTCGTACATTCGATTTTTGTTGGTAGCCTTAATTGACACACTGAAGTAGATGGGGAGTAGAGTTTAGTTTTTTTTTATGTTATTGGCTCTAGGCATCAAGGGTCTAGATTTAATGGCTCTAGGATTCTGACCAGGGTATGAAGCTGCGCGATCTTAGCACAGAAGGTGTCAACTGCTTTTTTTTGTCCCTATTACTTATTAGCTATTACTTATTACTTATTACTTACTACCTATTACCTATGACTATTACCATAGTTTTTTTTCTAGCTTATCTTCTCTTCACACACTCTTTAATCAATTAATCCTGACTTCTCTAGTCTGTTCTGAATAATCGATATAGGTGTTATTTAATTCTTACTTATTAACTCGTTGATGGTTCTATTTCTACAGTTAATGATTCCTTTTTGGTCAACTCTGACATCTTACATGGCTTTTAAAGCTATACTAATGGCCAGAAATTTTATCCTACTTATGGAAAAATTTTGCTTGATCAGCAGCCAGTTATTCAGAAATTTATTTTGGCAACTATTTTCGCAAATTATAGCATTATTAAATTAGTTATGAATATAGTCATGACTACTCTCCCTACTTTTTCAGTTTTCCTGTCTGGTGTTTTATTTTTTTAAAGTTTTTTTTTACCATTGTTTGGTGCTTATGGGACTCCCTTCACTAGTTAAGTTATGGAATATTTTCAAGTTCCAACTGAATGAATCTCAACCCAACAACACAACTATTATTCAATCAGTTGAGCCTCAGTTCCAAGAAATCTTTAATGAACGAATCCAGGTTGTTCAGAACTGTCTTAATACGACTGATGACTGTATCAATAGCCTGAATAACATAGTAGCTCATCAAGGAACTGCACAACTGAGCAATGAGCAAATCAATGACCTAAGAAAGCAACTTTTCCATCTCAAGGAACAACTCTGTCAACTTCTGTAAATCCTGTGATTCTGATGATTTAAGATCAGTTAAAGAGTTATTGATCAAGCGTTTTGTGAGACTAACGAATTGGGTCATGTACAGTAACCAGTTTAGTCCCATCGGGAAAGGTTGCTTCTACCTGGACTTCATTCACCATTTCGGGTACTCCTTCCATCACATCATCCCGGGTCAGCAGGGTAGTGCCGTAACTCATTAAATCAGCTACTGGACGTCCTTCCCTAGCACCTTCCAAAATTTCCGCAGAAATATAGGCAACGGCTTCTGGGTAATTTAGCTTCAACCCCTTTTCCTTGCGCCGTTCTGCCAATAAGGCGGCAGTAAAAATTAGTAATTTATCCTTTTCTTGGGGTGTCAGTTGCATTGTTTGATCCTTTGGTTAGTAGCAATTTTGATATTACAACGGCCAAACTCGTGGCTTAATAATAGGACGCCCGAATAGATTAACACGCAACAGTTGCCAAACCTCTGTAAACCAGTGTCTCACCTCCTCAGTCGAAGCACCACGATAGCGGCATAATAATCCTGACATCAGCTGAGTTACGCCAGCTTCCCCCACATACTCCCTAGCACTCCAAAGTTCCCTGGCTTGTTCGAGAATCTCAGATGATACCGGTTCCCCTACCAAAGCTAATGTTCCTACCACTGGTTGTCCCGCTAAACCATAAGGACTAGAGAAGGTGGCTTCGCTAGCTGGTAACCATTGTCGGTCAATCCAGGTTGGATGTCCTTGCTGCCAAACTTCCGTATGCGATCGCCAATTTCCCTCCACAAACCTTTCTCCTCTTGCACTGCGTCCAAATCGAGTAATTTCCCAGCCTAACCAACTGGCTCCCGGCGCTAATTCTACCCGCAAATCCTGCCGATAAACTGCACCATTGAATACAATCGTTTCCTGGGGCAACCATTCCAAACAAGCACCAGTCTCTACTTGGAGCCGGATGATTTGTCTAGTTTCTGGCTTTTTTAAACTAGCGCTATAGTTTACTTGATTAGCGCTAGATATATTTTTTCTAGGTTCTGGTTTGTTTAGACTACCGCTAAGCTTTTCATTATTAGTGCTATAGTTTATCAGCCTAGCGCTAGAACTGCCCCTACCATAAGCTTTACTAGCAGCAGCAGTGGTGATTAAAGCATGAGTCCCAGATTCCAGCTGGATATCTTGAGACAACTTGTCCCCTGCTACCATTCCTCCAGCGGTATGAAGTACCACACTGTGACAAACCTCTAGCCCTTCTGGATAAAAGGGTCGCTGTACCTTCAAGGGAGCTTTGGCGTAGGTGTGAATAGGTTGAGTTTGTCCCTGGCAATAGGCAAACCGTAATTCAAGGCTGCCATGCCATCGAGATTGATCACTATCTGTCGGTTGTGGTTGAGAAAGTTGATTCACCAATAGTTAAAGGGCAATGTAAGGTAATTGACCGGGTCGCTTGGGCCTTGCTCAATATCGGAATCATATCAAGTATAGTTGAGCCAGTTACCGATGTAAGCTATCAGCTATCAGCTATCAGCTATCAGCTATAAACTTTGGCATTTGGCCACGCTACTTGAAGTGCTTATGCCCATAGCACACCCTACTTGAGGTGATTTTGAATAAAACAGGTAAGCATTAGTTTAATTTCTGTTATGTCTGCTGTCAGGACTTGATAAAGCTGACTGCTGACAGCTGACGGCACCTCAAGTAGCATCTCAAGTAGCGCATATGCTTACTTACAAATTACCGATTACCAATCACCCTGGGCTATTCCACAATTGGGCAACGCCTTGATCTGTGATTAGTTTGGCACCGATTCAATCGGTGCCAAACTAATCACAGTACGTTGGTTAACCGGAGAAGTCGGGTCAGTACCAGGTTGGGGTTCAGAGAAACCTAATCCTTCCACAACGAATTGATGGGAGGGATACTTGCTTTTTAGATAGTTCACTACCTCTTGAGCCCTGGCTTGAGAGAGTTTCTGGTTAGATTCAGGATTGCCAGTACGGGAGGTATGACCTTGCACCTTGACAACTACACTACTGGGGCGAAATTTCTGAATTGCCTCTGCCAAATCATTGAGCTTTTGCTGCTCCTGGGGACTTAATTGAAACGAAGCCTTGGCAAACTTGACTTCACCTAAAACTTCTAAGTTAGTTAGGGGCTGGGGGTTTTGTCCCTCTGCCTCAGCCACTTGAGTGTCTGTAGAGTCAGATTTTTGTTCTGGTTGCGATTCCTTGGCTTTATCATCTGCCTCAGCCACTTGAGTGGCGCTAGAGTCAGGTTTTTGTTCTGGTTGAGCAACGGTTTTTTCCGGTTGAGCAACGGTTTTTTCCGGTTGTGATCCCTGAGCTTGATCGACTTCAGTGTTAGAGGAATCCTCAGATTGAGCCGCAACTTCTGGCTTTTCCTCAGCTTTTCCTGGAACTGAAGCCTGAGTATTATTATCTGCCTCAGCTACTTGAGTGGCGGTAGAGTCAGGTTTTTGTTCTGCTTCAAGAACGGTTTTTTCCGGTTGTGATTCCTGAGCTGTATCGGCTTCAGTAGAATCAGCTACCTGAGGTTGAGCCGCAACTTCCGGCGGATTCTGATCAGTGGGAGGGGTTGTAGCTATACTTTGCTCAGCTGTTGGGGGCAGATAGTTAGCGGTAAACAGTTCTGTGGTATTAACAGGAACATCTTTTGCCTTACCGGAAGCTGCCAACACTCCCGCAGTTTCCCCTATTCTTGTTGCCAAAGTTCCTGATTTCATCCAATCTTTCGCCTCAGTTGCTGTAAAAAACTGCATCCCCTTACCGGCAGTTTCCCCATCCCTGAGATTACCTTTCTCTACCTGGTCGTAGTATGTTTCTACAAAATCTTGTATCTCTTTGGGATTGGATTTCAGGATACGCTCAGAGGCCACTACTACATCTAAGTTGGGTTGAGTACCATCTGTTTTATCTGTTCGGTTCAACAGAGCAACGATTTTGCCGTTAGGCTTGTGAGTCAGGAATTGCTCTAAGCTAGTGCCAATTAGATCAGCTTGTTCCTGACCGAGAGCTGCTGCACGAGCTTCCTGGTCTGACTCTTGAGCATAATTGAAACCAATCCCCCGCTTAACCAGAGCGTCTCGGAAGTTAGCACTACTGAGGATTGAATAACCACGGTCGGTATCCCCTAATCCCTCAAGGTTAAGGTTTGTTTGAGCATCAGCATTCTGGCTTGCATTCTCTGTTGTAGTAGAAGATGTAGTAGAAGAGTTGACATCTTCTATAGGTGGATTACTAATACGGTTCAATTGCAAGGAGCGAGAGTTAGAGCTAGTTACCCACCAGGCAGCACCAATCAGTAAAGCAAATCCTAATGCCAAGCTTCCTGGGATTAATTTATTGTCGGTAGTTTTCTTTTGAGTCATCTTGATGCACCTGTGATTATTTTGCTATGTTGGCTATAATTTACCACCTTTGTTACCGATTATCTCAGGCTTAATAAAAGTACATGTAGCTGAGGGTATTTTGTACTTGGTTTTAGGGAGTAGGAAGTAGGGAGTAGGGAGTAGGGAGTAGGGAGTAGGGAGTAGGAATTAGGGATTAGGGATTAGGAAATAAGAAAAAAATTAGATTTACCTAAGGCTTACTACGGAAAGCTTTACTAGCCTTATTTTTTATTATATATATGTTGCTATAGAGGTTAAATCTTGGTTTTTATTAAACGATTAATGGATAAAATATATGCCATTTAAAATATTTAATTATCAGTGTATAATAAATCTGAATATTTTAAGCTATTTTAAAACTAAAATAATGTAATATTTTTAATTACTTAAAAAATAAAAAGTTACCCAAAAAACTAATAATTAGTAAGGATTATAATCAACTTTTTCCCAGGCTTGAGAAATCCAGTTATGGCGTCAATTTTTTCGTGATTAAGTAGCCTAGAAGATTCCAGACTAGTTGTGCGATCGCATTAAATGCCATTCATAGGTTTACGGTCACATCTGAGTCTCAAAAGCAACCAAACTAATGACTAACGACTAATAACCTATACATCTGGTGCATGATGCCAGATAATAAAGTCACACTAATCTAGGGGTAGCGTGCAGTTTTATAATTTGGAAACCGTGCAATAATCGTGTTTACCGTGACTGGATAATCTTTCCCTATGGTGCAAGTGCCTGACTCTACCGCCGAACTCGCTGCCCTGCTCAACGAACCCATGGATCTGGATTTCCAACTCCCGGACCCAGAGGATGAAGAAATTCAGGAAACCGACTTTGAACAGCTAGTGGATCACGCTTGGCGAGTATGCGATCGCTTTGACCTACAGACCGATATCTGGCGGGGACGGATTTTACGAGTAGTAAGAGACCGGGAGAAAAAAGGCGGTGAAGGACGGGGAGCTGGATTTTTAAATTGGCTCAAAAGTCGGGAAATCGGCAAAAGTCAGGCTTACTCCCTAATTGAACTGGCTAACAGTGCCGATACTCTGTTAATCGAGGGTCAGCTTAGTCATGATGCTATTAATAACTTCAGTAAACGGGCATTTGTGGAAACAGCTAAGTCGGCTCCGGAAGTTCAGCAAATGGTGACAGAACTAGCTCAACAAGGCGATCGCATCACTCGCCGGGAGGTCAAACAGATGTCTGATCAATGGACTGCCATGTCCTCAGAATTACTACCAGAGGAAGTTAAAGAAAAATCCGCTGAAGGGGGTCTCCCATCCAGTTACCTGGCCCCATTGGTCAAAGAGATGGAAAAGCTGCCAGAAATTCACCTGATTCCATTACAAGAAGCAATTGCTACTAACCCAGATGTTGACACAGTTAAACATGTGACCTCAGATGCCCGTTGCTTAGCCAAGTATTTAGATGCATCTGCCCAAGTCCAAGCTATCAATCACACATCCTTGGATATGGAACTAGCTTTAGATGAAGCGCTACGGCTTGATTGTTTAAACACTGCTGCTGATTTAGTGAAACAAGCCTTGGCACTAGAACAAGTTGTTGGCAAACTCTATACCACCTGGAAGCGTTTAGGTAGTCTGTCAGACCGATTGTATGTGGATACCGGGTCAAGTACTCCCCACTTGCGATTGCTGCTGACCTGTATGGATCGTCTAGCGGGTGACGTGATTGAAGTTCCTTTGGACGAGAGTGGAGAGCAGCTGATTCGGCTGAAAGTAATGACTGAAACGTAAGCATTCAGCAATCAGCTTTGTGGCACAGGCTTAATGCCTGTGACTTAAGTCAGATTAAACGTTCCCGTAGCGTGGCCTTTGGCCTTAGCTTACCTCTTGTATTCAAAATCACCTCAAGTAGAGTGGCCACAGGTCTTTGGCTGAATGCTGATAGCTGAATGCTGATAGCTTACGACTAATGACTAAGGGGGAATTGGGAATTAATCACCTATTGGCCAATAATGCCCATCTTAATGGATAATAAACGATTGTTGTAGTCTAGAAAAAGGCTGATAAATCTATCGATCAGGGGATGGGCGACGATTTGGCTGTGAAAATAAGGCGTGCAGGCATGAAAGACAGTTTAGATGACATGAGCGAGAATATACCAAAATTTTCTACCTTAGTAGACCTGCTACGTTACCGAGCAACACACCAGCCGGATCAGATAATCTATACATTTTTACTGAACGGGGAAACCCCAGACCGCTACCTAACCCATCAACAGTTAGACAACCACGCCCAAGCGATCGCATCGGAGCTTCTACACCAAAACGCAAAAGGGGAGCGAGCTTTGCTACTCTATCCACCCGGTTTAGAGTTTATCACAGCTTTCTTCGGCTGTTTGTATGCGGGAGTGTTAGCCGTTCCCGCTTATCCCCCCCGCTCCAATCAAAATTTGTCCAGGCTAGAGGCAATTGTGGCAGATGCTCAGGCCAAATTTGCCCTCACTACTACCCCTCTATTAGAGAAAATAGAGACTCAGCTAGCTGAAAATCCCGCCAACAATCAACTGAAGTGGCTGGCAACTGACAATCTGCCTACGCACCACGAATCAGATTGGCAGCACCCGGACTCTACACAGAATACTTTGGCTTTTCTACAGTACACCTCTGGCTCAACGGGTAAACCCAAAGGAGTAATGGTTAGCCACGGGAATTTGTTATATAACTCAGCTTTGATCAATCAGTGTTTCCAAGATACACCCCAAAGCAGAGGATTGTCTTGGTTACCCGCTTACCATGATATGGGACTGATTGGTGGCATCCTACAACCCCTTTATGTTGGTCTTCCCATCATCCTGATGGCTCCAGTAGATTTCCTCCGCAAGCCTTACCGCTGGCTAAAGGCAATTTCCAAATACCAGGTGACTACCAGTGGTGCTCCGAATTTTGCCTATGAGCTGTGTGTGCAGAAAATTACGGCTAAGCAATTAGAAGCCCTAGACCTGAGCAGCTGGCAAATGGCCTTTACCGGTGCTGAGCCAGTTAGAGCCTCAACATTAGAGCGATTTGCTCAAAAATTTGCCCCTTTTGGTTTCCGTCGGGAAGCATTTTACCCCTGTTATGGCATGGCAGAAACCACATTATTAGTAACTGGAGGCTTGAAAGACCAACCTCCAGTGGTAAGGGAATTTGAAGGGCAAGCTCTTGAACAAAATCGAGTGGTTCCCCTGCCAGAAAATCGTCTCAATCAGTCTAATGGTCAGTCTAATGGTCAGTCTAATGGTAATGTGGCGACTCGAATCCTGGTCGGGTGTGGGCGGACTTGGTTAAATGAAAAAATTGCGATCGCATGCCCCCAATCCCTTACCCAGGTTGAAGCAGGTGCTGTCGGAGAGATTTGGGTAAAAGGTCCAAGTGTTGCTCAAGGCTATTGGAATCAACCAGAGGTGACGGAAAAAACCTTTAATGCTTATCTAGCTGATACTGGTTCAGGGCCATGGCTGCGTACTGGTGATTTAGGATTTATCCAGGATGGTGAGTTGTTTGTAACAGGTCGTCTGAAGGATTTAATTATTATTCGGGGTCGCAACCATTATCCCCAAGATATAGAATTGACGGCGGAAAAGAGTCATCCAGCTCTTCGCCCTGCCTATGGCGCAGCTTTTTCTGTGGAAGTCGAACAGGCTGAGCAATTGGTGATTGTCCAAGAAGTCTCCAGGAATTACCTTCGGAAACTAGATGTAGATGAAGTGGTTGAAGCAATCCGCAGTGCAGTCTCCCAAGAGTACCAGCTTCAAGTTTATGCTGTGTTATTGCTCAAGACCAATAGTATTCCCAAGACATCCAGTGGCAAAGTACAGCGCCATGCTTGTCGAGCTGGATTTCTAAACAATACCTTGACAGTTGTAGGGCAATCGAGGTTGGGGCAACACCCAACCATTGCCCCAACCAAACCAGAAAAAGAACCCACTACTAATACTATCGGCAAAGGGCAAACCCGGCATACACTTCAAAAGTGGATAGTAAATTGGCTAGCGCGAGAAACAAAACTGCCTGCCGGGTCTATTAACATCAGCAAGTCTTTTGCTGATTATGGTCTAGATTCAGTAACAGCAGTCGAATTAGCTGATGATCTCGAAGAATGGTTAGGGGTGCCTCTGTCTCCGACACTGGCGTATGATTATCCCAATATCGAGTCCCTTGCCCAATATCTGGCTCAAGAAAGTCAAAAAAGCAACTCAAACCAGGAGGACAGCCCAAGAAAAATCGAACCGAGAGTTTTGAGTGCAGGTACTGAGATGCAACAATTATGGGAGGCACAGTTCCAGAATCTGGATCGGTTCACCTCGACACCCTTTTATCGTTCACCGGTGACGGTTCAATCGATTTCCTCCAGTGGTGATCAAGAGGTAGACCAACTCTTAGCTGAGTTGGAAATGCTCTCAGAAGCACAAATCCAAGAAATTCTGGGAAAACCCATCAAATAGTTCCTAGATCTATGTTTCGATCTATGTTGCCAGTGGATGATATTGCTAAGCGGATTGCCAATCTCTCCCCCGAAAAACGCGCCCTTCTTGAGTTGCAGCTGCAAAAAAGGAAAGGGTTAAAAGAACCTATTGCTATTATCGGGATTGGCTGCCGCTTTCCAGGTGCCTCTTCCCCAAACTCCTTCTGGCAACTGCTCAAAAATGGTGTTGATGCTATTACTGCAGTGCCACCAGACCGTTGGGATATCCAGAAATTTTACGATGCTGATCCCACAGCACCAGGCAAAATGTATTGCCGTTATGGTGGTTTTCTGGCCCATGTTGATCAATTTGATCCAGAATTCTTTGGCATTGCTCCTCGGGAAGCTACCTATATCGACCCCCAGCAGCGACTACTGTTGGAAGTAATTTGGGAAGCACTAGAGGATGCAGGCCAAGTGCCTAGCCGAATCAGTGGTAGCCAAACGGGGGTCTTTGTTGGCATTTCTACTCATGATTATGGTCAGCTGCTCCTCCAAAGTCCAGAGGTGGTAGATACCTATACCAATACTGGTGTAGCTTCCACTATGGCAGCTAATCGCATTTCCTACCTACTGAATTTAAAAGGGCCAAGTCTAACGGTTGATACCGCTTGCTCCTCATCCCTAGTTGCTGTTCATTTGGCTTGTCAGAGTATCTGGAATGGTGAGTCAACCGTAGCCATAGCAGGGGGAGTCAATTTGATGCTAACCCCAGTGGTGACGGTTGGGTTAAGTAAGTTAACGGCTTTATCTCCGGATGGTCGCTGTAAGGCATTTGATGCCCGTGCCAATGGCTTTGTCAGGGGCGAGGGGGCTGGGGTGATAGTAGTAAAGCCCCTATCCAAAGCCCTGATCGATAAAGATCCAATTTATGCTGTGATTCGAGGTAGTGCGGTGAACCAAGATGGGCGCACTAATGGGCTAACTGCTCCCAATCGAGATGCTCAGGAAGCTGTTCTAGTCTCGGCCTACCAGCAAGCGGGCATTTCACCGTCAGATGTGCAGTATGTAGAAACCCATGGGACCGGAACCCTACTGGGAGACCCGATTGAAGCGATGGCCTTGGGAAATGTCCTAAAACGCGCTCGCAAAGCGGTTCCAAAGGAACATCGCTCTGACAATAACTCTGATAATAACTCTGATAACTACGGTGCGTTATCAACCCATCCTACCAACAAGCCTGTTGCTATTGGTTCGGTCAAATCTAATATCGGTCATCTAGAAGCAGCTGCTGGTATTGCTAGTTTAATCAAAGTTGCCCTATCCCTCAAGCACCAAGAACGTTTACCCAGCCTCCATTTCCAGGAGCCAAATCCCCACATTCCCTTTGATGAACTGCCCCTGCGAGTACAGCAGCAACGGGAGCCTTGGCCATGGGATGTTATTCCCCCATTTGCTGGTGTAAGTTCTTTCGGTTTTGGAGGAACCAATGCTCATGTGGTGCTACAAGGAGCGCCAGAGTTGACAAAAGCGACAAGTAATGATAGAGACCAAAACGATCAAGACCAAAACTATCATCTATTTACCTTGTCTGCCAAAACAGCAACCGCCCTGCAAACCCTAGGAAAGCGATACATAGACTTCATAGCATCTGAGCCATCAAGCACACTGGCAGATATTTGTTTGACCAGCAATAAAGGGCGATCGCATTTTAACTATCGTCTAGCCCTCCTAGTCCAATCCACTGACCAGTTGCAGCAACAACTGACCAAGTTGACAGAAAGGGAAACCATTTCGGAGAAAATAGCACAAAATAGCCCTACTCCCCCCGAAATAGTTTTCCTCTTCACTGGTCAAGGCTCTCAGTATAGTGGTATGGGACGGCAACTCTACGAAACCCAACCAATATTTGCCGGCTATCTCGACCAATGCGCCGAAATTCTGCAATCCTATTTAGAACAGCCGTTACTGGATGTCCTGTATCCAGAAATATTGAGCGACAACAGTGACAACTCCACATTAAATCAAACCGCCTACACCCAACCAGCATTATTTGCTCTAGAATACTCCCTGGCTCAGTTATGGCGGTCTTGGGGAATCGAACCAACCGTGGTGATGGGTCATAGTGTTGGGGAATATGTGGCAGCAACTGTAGCAGGAGTGTTTAGCTTAGAAGATGGGCTCAAGCTGATTGCCGAAAGAGCGCGTTTGATGCAACAGTTGCCAGCAGGGGGTGAAATGGCAGTCATTTTGACCAATGAGCAGCAGGTCACTGAGGCAATTCAATCCCTATCCGACAAAGTCTCAATCGCTGCCATTAACGGTCCGGAAAATATTGTGATTTCTGGGGAAAGTCAGGCGGTTCAAACCGTGATAGCCCGACTACGCTCTCAAAAGGTCAAATCACTAAAGTTGCCAGTCTCCCATGCCTTCCATTCTCACCTAATGCAACCAATGGTGGGAGATTTTGCTCAGGTATTATCGGAAATATCCTTACATCCCCCACAAATAGAGATAATTTCGAATTTAACTGGAAAATTAGCCACTGCCGCGATCGCTACGACCGAGTATTGGTGTGACCATGTCCGTGGGTCCGTTAAATTTTACCAGAGCATGGAAACCCTTTATCAACAGGGTTATCATCTGTGTGTGGAAGTAGGACCGAAGCCTAGCTTATTGGGAATGGGCAAAGCGTGCTTACCGAAAGGAAAGCTCACAGCTATACCAAGTTTGCGCCCAGGAAAACCAGATAGTCGGCAAATGCTGGAAAGTTTGGCAAGCCTATATAAACATGGCGCATCAGTAGACTGGGGAAGATTCCATCACCATAACCCCCGTCGCCTAGTTTCCCTACCCACTTATCCTTTTGAACGGCAACGGTATTGGCTAGATACCACTTCAGTAAAACCATTATCCCCGATTTCCTATGGTCAACTCTCTACTCCCTCCTATGGGGATTGGTTGTATGAAATAGCATGGCGACCTAAGGATGTAGATTCATCTGATATATCAGTAGATATATCAGATGAATCTAGTACAACTTGGTTGATTTTTGCCGATAAAGAGGGCTTTGGAGAAACATTTGGAGAAACATTAGTTCAACAGCTGGAAGAAAAATGTGTTGACAAAGCGGTTCCAAAGGAACATCGCGTTTTGCTAATTTCCCCTGGCTCAAGCTATGAACAATTACAAGTAAACCATTACCAAATTAACCCAGCACAACCGCAACACTTTCAGCGTCTTTTAGATCAAGAAGTCGAATCTCTAAACGCAACATCTGTGATTGTGGTTCATATGTGGAGTTTAGATACTCCCGCACTGGACGAGTTTCAAACATTTCCCCTAGACGCCACCTTAGAAAACGGTTGTGGTAGTGTCTTGCATTTGCTGCAAGCGTTAGTCAAAGCAGAATTAGCTCAACCCCCTCGTCTGTGGTTAGTTACCGAGGGCACACAACCGCTAGGTAAGACGAAAAAATCCTTACGGATTGCCCAGTCTCCCCTATGGGGTTTAGGTGCAGTTATTGCCCAAGAACATCCAGAAATCTGGGGAGGGATAATAGACCTAGAACCAAGTCAAGACTCAGCACTGAGCAATGAGCAGCACTACCAAGAGCAATCATTAATGCTGCTCAACCAGATATTACAGCCACAGGGAGAAAACCAAATTGCTTTGAGGGATGGACAAGCCTATGTGCCTAGGCTGATTCATCAACAGCAACAGTCCCAAAGTGCTAGCTTACCATTGCAGCTAAAACAAGATGGCACCTATTTAATTACTGGTGGTTTGGGGTCACTGGGGTTAAAGGTAGCTGAATGGATGGTAGATAAGGGGGCAAGGTATTTAGTACTGGTAGGACGAAGCCAACCAAATCCTAGGGCGTCAGAAATAATTGGGAAATTAGAAGAACAAGGTGTGATGGTAGTCCTTGAGCAAGTGGATGTATCCCAGGAAGCACAAGTTAGGGACTGTCTCAACAGAATTCAGGTTTCCCTACCCCCCCTCAAAGGAATTATCCATGGTGCAGGGGTCCTAGAGGATGGGGTGCTGCTGCACCAAGATTGGGCAAAATTTGCCAAGGTGATGAAACCGAAAGTTGAGGGAGCCTGGAATTTACACAGGTTGACTCAGGATATAGCCCTAGAGTTATTTGTACTATTTTCCTCCGCCACCTCTATCCTAGGTACCCCTGGTCAAGGAAACTATTCCGCAGCTAACCGATTTTTAGATAGCCTCAGCCATTATCGACAACAGCAAGGTGCAAGCGCTTTAAGTATTAATTGGGGGCCTTGGGCTGAGATGGGTTTAGCCGCTGGCGTCGGTAAACGGATGGCAATGCTGGGAATCGAGCCGATTCAAGCACCACAGGGATTACAGATACTCGAACAACTTCTGGCACAAGATGGGGCTCAGGTGGGGGTATTACCGGTGGAGTGGTCAAGGTTAAAGGAACGACTACCGGTAGAGTTACCGTTATTCCTATCAGAGGTAATCACAACAGAAACACTACCCCCTCAGGGGGATGGGGAAAACGACAATTCTGGGATTTTTGATCAACTGCTCGCCAGTACAACAACCCAACGGGAAGAGTTATTAAAAGATTACCTTAAGCAACAGATTGCTAAGGCTTTAGGGATAAGTCGGGAAATCTTAGGGTCGAGCAACCTGATGGATTTGGGTGCTGATTCCTTAATGATTGTAGAAGTACTCAATGCCTGTAAGAAAGACCTGAAGATAACGCTTTATCCTAGGGAGTTTTATGAGCGACCAACGATTACAGCTCTAGCTGAGTACTTGGCTTTGGAGATGGAACGGCTTCATCAGCCCCAGCCAACCCAAACTTCATTGACCACTACTAGTCTCTCAGATATTAAGAATTGGGCTAATCCTTGGGCATGGAACAATAGCGAACGCAATTTTACCAAACCCATCCAGCGCAATCGGAGCATGGTGTTTTTGCTGTGTAGCCCTCGGTCAGGCTCCACCTTACTGCGGGTGATGCTAGCTGGTCATCGGGATTTATTCTGTCCACCAGAATTACACCTATTGCCCTTTGACACCATGGCTGAGCGCAATCAATCCCTAGGTTCAACTCACTTAGGAGAAGGGTTAGCGCGAGCTTTCATGGAAATCATGAACCTAGATGCCCAAGCCAGTACAACACTGGTGGAGGAGATAACCCAGCAAGACTGGTCAATTCAGAAGGTTTATGGCAGGTTACAGGAACTAACGGGTAAACGTATGCTTGTGGATAAGTCTCCTACCTATGCTGGCAGTATTGAAACCCTAAGGCACGCGGAAAATTTATTTGAAGAAGCCAAGTATATTCATCTAGTACGTCATCCCTATGCCGTAATTGATTCCTTCGTGAAAAATCGGATGGATAAAATCTTTGGTATTGATCAGGTAGACCCTTATTGGCTAGCAGAGGAAGTTTGGACAACCTGTAACCGTAATATCCTAGACTTCTGCGAGGAAATTGCACCATCTAATCATCATTTAGTGTATTACGAGGAACTAGTAAAGCAACCTGCTTTGGTCATGGCAAGGTTGTGTGAGTTTCTGGATATTCCTTTTGATGAGGCGGTTTTAGAACCCTATCAAGGCCAGCGGATGACGGATGGAGTTCATCCCCAATCCCTACCGGTGGATGACCCCAATTTCCGCAACCATAACCAAATTGATTCGGCTTTGGGAGAGGTTTGGCGGCAAATCCAGTTGCCCCGGCCTTTGGGGAATTTTGCGGAAGAGGTAGCGACACGGTTGGATTATCAATTGCCGTTACTGCTTGAACCTTCAGCCCAACCAGCTAACCTTGGCCAAAAGGCCACGCTACCCGAACAACTTGAACCGATGCAGGAGTCTTATCTAGACGTGCGGGGTTTACAGCTGTGTCTGTGTAGTTGGGGTCCAGTCGATGGAGATTTAATCCTATGTATCCATGGTGTTTTAGAACATGGAGCGGCTTGGGAAGAAATTGCCCGTCCCTTAGCAAGTATGGGATATCGAGTCGTTGCACCTGACCAGCGAGGCCATGGACTTTCCCAGCATGTAGGTATGGGAGGGTCTTATCAATTAATTGACTACTTAGGGGATTTAGATGCGATCGCTTTTGGCGCGGCAGAGCCTAACCCAAATCCACTGACAGACCAGCCATTTATTCTAGTCGGTCATTCCATGGGGGCTGTAGTTGCTGCCACCTTTGCCAGTGTTAGACCCGAAAAGGTCAAGTCTTTAGTATTGCTGGAGCCAGTGCTACCAGGAGAACAGAAGGATGATCAAACAGCTCAACAGATAGCAACCCACCTAGATTATCTCGCTTCCCCACCCCAACACCAGGTCTTTGGGAATATCCAATCTGCTGCTAATCGTCTGCGCCGCTTAACCCCCAACCTATCTGAAGAATTGGCTTTAAAACATGCTCAGCGACTTACGGAACCTGGTGAGGGTGGTGTACGTTGGCGCTGGGATCCAAGACTGCAAATTCGTACGGGAATTGGTTTAAGTGGAACAGCTTTTAATCGAGATAAATACACACAGTTACTGAATCAAATTAAAGCTCCTACTACTTTAGTTTATGGCAATAATAGTAACTTTAACCGAGCCGAAGACATAGCTTTGCAACAAGCTGCAATACCTCACGCTCAAACAGTCACACTATCAGGAGGACATAACCTCCATGTTGATGCACCAGATGCTATAGTTGCAATTATCGCCAACAACCGATTAAACCTGAAAAATTAAAAAGTGACAAGGTAACAAGTAAAAGGGAAAAGGTAACAGGTAACAGGTAATAGGGAAACTTAAAAATACCCATTACCAAATATCGCCAAACCAACTAGCAAAACTAAATAGATCATGAAACCAAATCCTGATTCATAATAACACCAAAAAATCTTCGCAGCTCTTTCCCAATATTCCCTAATCCCTAATCCCTGTTCCCTGTTCCCTGTTCCCTGCTCCCTGCTCCCTGCTCCCTGCTCCTTAGCCTATACAAACAAATGAATAATATAGAGCTTTTCTGGGAAATCCCCTTATCCATACTCTCCTTCATCTTTTCCCGCATCCTAAGATTTGTGATGCAAACCATAGGGGGATACTTTACCTCCAAAAAAAATACTAAAAATCTCCAGTGGCAACTCGTATCAGCCGAGTTTTTAAAAAAGCCCATCAAATTAATTTGGGCAATGAGTCGAGCTCGTTGGAATCTTCACGCTATTATTTCTCTAGTTGGACCGATTCAGGTCAAAGAGGTAATTAGCTTTGATGCCAGTGCAGCTAAACAATCAGCCCAATCCTGGACATTAGTAGTTTACAGTCTACCAGATTTTGAAACCATCACTAATATCAGCTCCCTCACCGTATCCGGAGACAACCAATGGGAATCCGTGAGCTTAAAACCAGGTAAATACTTATTAGGTTTGCGGTATTATCACTGGTCAGACACAATAGAGCAACCTACTGTTAAAGCAGATGGTGTTAAAGTCGTAGATGCCAAGCAAATTAACGCCCCTACTGATATTAACAGCTTTTACCGTGACCTGATTAAACGAAAAAATTGGCTTCATGTCTGGTTAAATTATTATGTTTTCAACCTGTTGCGCTTTAAGCAATGGTTACCCCAGGCATTTGTTAAAAAAGTATTCTTACCTGTACCGAATCCAGAAACCAAGTTTTACTATGGTGCCTTGAAAAAAGGAGAATCTATTCAATTTAAACTAGCACCATCCCTGTTAACAACCCATGATATTTACTACAGCTTGTACAGCCGTGAATGCTTTGCTCTAGATTGGTACAAAATTACCGAAGCGGAACATAGAACATCTGTTAGTGATCAGAAGTCTATTTATATTGTTCGGATTCATCCGAAATTTGAGCGAAACGCTTTATTTGAAAATAGTTGGGTTAAGATAGCCGTTGTTTGAAGTAATCGCTTGAAGTAGTCCTAGTCTTGTAATCCCAATAATTCCAATAATTCCAAATGCTGGTTAAAAACCCCCTTTAAAGACTGTTTATGTTTGTTAAACTTTGCTTCAATCCTTGCGTAGGGTGGGTTAGGCTGCAAGATCTGTAAAAGCTCACCTTTGAACAGAGCTATCTGCCGTAACCCACCAATATTCTGTGACTTAAGCGGTGATTAGATTTACCTTATAAACAGTCACTGAAAAGTCAATACCAACTAGAACAACAAGTTCTCGCGAAGGCTTAACGTGTTGCCATCAAAATCCTTAAAGAATGCTAATATAACTCCTGCACCAACATCTTTAATCGGTGACACATCAATCCCTTCAGAGATGAGGAAATCCCTAGCCAAAAATATATCTTTCACAACTAGTGTTAGTACGGCTTCTCCCGTTCCTGTAGGTTGGTCTTCGTAGAGGCCAATTAGGGTGCCAGGCACGTTGGGGTAAAAGAACTGCGTCCAACTGGGTGTATCGCGGGAAGTATCCCGTTCCATGCCCAAAAGCTCCTCGTAAAAGAAGATGGCTCGCTTGAGATCGACGACATTTACTTTAGATACATAGCCCGTTACGAGCTCATCCATAGGGTTTTGAGCAACTGCGGTGCTAGTCCATCCAGAACTTAACAGAACAAAAACACTGATCAGTACTATGACTGTTGCTGTTTTTAGCTTTTGCAATAATTTTTGCATCATCTTCATTTTTAGGTTATCCTTATCTAACCTTTTTTGGTGTGGTCTACTCCTAGGACATTTAAATTTAGATTTCATAGAGAAATATTCAGAGGCTAAGCCTTGTTATCACTAGACCTCTAAAGCTCATCTAAAAAGCAGTAAATTTAAATGTCCGTTAGCTTCAGGTTTGTTAACTTCAGCCAACCAACAATTATTAGTATACACAGACTTATAGAAAGAAGACATAACCTTAACCAAATAAGTGACAAATCTTCACTATTTTTTATGGTCATAGTTCTAAATCCTAGACGGAGTAAAGGATTCAGTATTTTTAAATAAGCGACGCATCAAGACAAGGACTTGACAATTTTTGCGAAACTTAGTAAACAAAGGGTACTTTACATTAATAATTATTTAAGTTTTAGTTAAACTTCCAGTTACTATCTTGGGCTCCAACCAATTAGTCTCTCTAGGAATTAAAAGATTCAGTAATGTTCGTTAAAATACTTGACAAATCAGGAGGATATGTTATTTGAGCAGCAGTTGTTTAATAGTTATAGCAGTCGAAGTAAAGGTTAAGACATATTTCTGTTCCCAGATCCGCTGTTCCCAGATCCGCTGTTCCCTTTAAACGAAAATACTATGTCATAAACTATACTTCCCTTGCTATAAAGCGCAGGGCTATAGGATTTAGGATATTACTCTGAAACTATCTCGATTGGTAACACTACTGTAAATGTCGTCTTTCCAGGCACCGACTCCACCTCAATCTGACCCTGATGTTTATCCACAATCTTTTTGACAATATCTAGCCCCAAACCACTCCCTTCTCCAGGGGGTTTAGTCGTAAAAAAAGGCTTAAATATTTTTGGTATAATTTCCGGGGGAATTCCTTTAGCACTATCAGTGAAACTGACTTTTATCTGATCATCCTGCTGTCTGACATCAATGGTTAAGGTTCCCTTACTATCCATAGCTTGAATGCTATTGTGAATCAAGTTCGTCCAAACTTGATTAAGTTGGTCGGGATAGCAAAGAATAGCAGGCAAGGAATCCTCATAATTTATGATTACTTCTACACCGTATTTGAGTTGGTTATAATAGAGAGTTAAAATAGTATAAATCCCTTCAATAATATTTGCCTCTATCTTGTTACCACTAGAATCATCATGGGCATAAGTTTTCAGGGCAAACACCACTTTAGCAGCTCGTTCAGCAGCGGTAACAATGTTACGGGTACTGGTTTGGAGATTAGCAAATTGATAGGCAGTTTGTAAAATTTTTTCTCCCTCTGGGTCTTTCAGTAGAGGCAACAAGGTGTCTAGGTCGTCCCAAACCCCAATTCCCACTAAAATATTGGCGAGTTTTGCTGCTTTTTGAATCGAGTGGGATGTCATCTGGCCGGTCAAGGCTTTTCTGATTTGACGTTCCGAGTAGATAAAGGAGTCGTTTGTTGGCTGGAGCGTTCTAGTAAGGTAAAGAAATCCGACTGGCGTTCCTTTGAAAGTTTTTGAAAAAAGGAAGGTAACTGCTTGAGGTGGTGAGCTAAAAAGTTGGCAAGATTCCTAACTGAGGAGTTAATAGCACCTAAGGGAGTGTTAATTTCATGAGCAACTCCAGCCACTAATTGTCCGAGAGCAGCCATTTTTTCAGATTGGATCAACTCGTCTTGAGTAGCTTGCAGCTGTTGCAGGGTTTCGTTGAGTTCTGCTTCCACTTCCATGCGCTGTTTGATTTCTGTTTTCAGACGTCGATTCTGCTGCTCCAAGGTCTTGGTTTGGTCTTCAAGGGTTTTGGTCAAGGAACGCAGTTGTAAATGTACCTTGACTCTTGCTAACACTTCCTGTGACTGAATCGGTTTAGTAAGATAATCGACTCCCCCAAGCTCAAATCCTTTCACCTTATCCTCTATACCGGATAAAGCCGTCATAAAAATTACAGGAATATCTTTGGTTTCGTCATCCCCTTTCAAACGGCGGCAGGTTTCAAAGCCATCCATCCCTGGCATCAACACATCCAGCAAAATAATATCTGGATGGGCGTATTTAGCTCGCTTCAAGCCACTCTCACCATTGCGGGCTACCAAAATCGTCAAACCAGCATCTTCCAAATAATCAACAGCTACTCCTAAATTGGTAGGATTATCATCAATCACCAAAATAGTGAAGTTGGTTAAGTCAAGATCAGGGATATTCGTCGTGCTGACACTCATTGCTCTTGTTCCCAGTGCAGATAGTTTTCCACTAAAGCCACAATCTCATCTTCCTGAAACCCTCGCGCTAAATTTTTAAGTTGATTGGTAATAAGGAATATAGTCATCCAATTCATTGAGATAGATAGCTGTGTAACGAATTTTACTCATCAAAAATCCCAGGTAGTGTGCGAATCCCGCCTATGGGCGACCGGGGAAGAAAAACCAGCTGGGGTATTTATTCCCCTGAAGCTACTTATGATGTGGATCTTCAATGGTATTACTTCCCAATCTTCCCCATCCTTTTGTTGAGATCTCTATTTTCCCCAGTAATTCACCAATCTGGCAAAGTTTCAGGTCAATAGCAATGACACTATGTCTAGATTTGGGGATTAAGCCAAGTCCGCGCTAGATTAGCCCTACGCCTAGTAATAATGCCTAGTAATCATATCGTTACAGTTTACATCGTCAATTGTAAACAGTGATAGGGAGATGGGAAGATGGGCATAGGGTCAATTCAGGCAAATGATTGAGGAAAATGTTAAGTTGTCAAAAATTTTAATGCTACCAGATGATATAAGAGAAGCGTGGGATTCCAATCTATTTTTGATGGGTTTGCTAATCTGGAGTTATGGCCTGTAATCTTACACAGAAACCCACTGACCATTGACGAATGACCAGTAACTATGTCACCAGCAAAAAACAGAACCTTTAGTCTCGACTTTGAAAAGCCACTGGTTGAACTGGAAAAACGAATTAAGCAAATTCGGGAACTCGCAGAGGAAAACAATGTTGATGTTTCTGACCAAATCCGCCAACTGGAGACAAGAGCAATCCAACTGCGTCAGGAAATTTTTAATAGTTTATCACCAGGGCAACGGCTACAGCTAGCTCGTCACCCTAGGCGTCCAAGTACCCTCGATTATATTCAGGCAATCACTGATGAGTGGTTTGAGTTGCATGGCGATCGCGGTGGTTATGATGACCCAGCCCTAGTAGGGGGGATTGGCTCTTTGGCGGGTCGTGCTGTGGTAATATTAGGACATCAAAAAGGTCGTGATACTAAAGATAATGTAGCTCGCAACTTCGGGATGGCTTCCCCTGGGGGCTACCGTAAAGCGATGCGGCTGATGGAACACGCTAATCGCTTTGATATGCCAATTTTGACCTTTATTGATACCCCTGGTGCTTGGGCTGGTGTAAAGGCGGAAGAACTCGGACAAGGAGAAGCGATCGCTTATAACCTCCGAGAAATGTTTCGTCTGGATGTCCCCATTATGTGTACAGTCATTGGTGAAGGAGGTTCCGGCGGTGCTTTGGGAATTGGTGTTGGTGATCGGGTTTTGATGTTTGAAAACGCTGTCTACACCGTAGCTAGCCCAGAAGCTTGTGCCGCCATCCTTTGGAAAGATGCTAGCCAAGGACAGCAGGCAGCAGCAGCGTTAAAGATTACCGCTTGGGACCTCAAAGAATTAGGGATTATTGACAAAGTTTTATCGGAACCCATAGGAGGAGCTCATGGGGATCCCTTGGCAACCGCCTCTATCCTCAAAGAGGCTCTATTGGAAAACCTGGCAGAACTAACTCAATTAACCCCTCAACAGCGCCGGGATTTGCGCTATCAGAAGTTCCGAAATATGGGGATTTTTCTAGAAAGTTAGTCTTGAAGGAGTTAACAGGTAAATGGGTCAGAGGTATATCTGTCAAGTCGCCAAGGCGTTGCTGCTGAACTGTTGCTGAACTAAGGACTGATCTCAAGTGGACTAATCTCAAGTATAGTTAGGTTCGCCTGCCAATTACGGCTACGGCTACTAACTTAAGGCGTGACAGATGATATTGCTATATATAGCAAGGGGTTCATCCTCTGGGGTATTGAGCTAATCATGCTCCGCATTTTGTCTGATGTTTAGGTTGGTAGCCCAATTACGAATTACCGTATCCCGATTTTTCTATCCTCAAAGTTTATTATTGACAGCCGAATGGTAGCTGAATAGTCTGCGGATGATGATACAATTAACAATTGTTCACAATAGTCTAAGGTAGTTAGTCAGTTTGCTAAACAATTTCGGATACACCGAAAACCTAGCTGTGCCTTTGGAGATTAACTGCCCTAAGGGAGTGTCTATAATCTCGGTGCCTAACCAACTCACTAAACCTAAGCTTAATTCAACGGCGTCCACCTCTGGTGACCTGGTAGCTGACCTAGCAGATTTAAAGCTAGCAGATTTAAACCAAATACCTGCGTTATGTGGGCATTTGCTTCGGATCAATCCTGAGTTTTATCGAGACGGTAGACAAGCATTTGTAACAAAATCTTGTAAAATTTGATGATATCGACTGTTGAGCGACGCGCCATAATTACTGGAGCGAGCAGTGGTATTGGCAAGGAAACAGCTTTAGCCTTTGCTAAGGCAGGAATCAGTGTAGCCTTAGTCAGCCGTTCCCGGAACAACTTAGAGATGGTTGCTGCTGCTGCTAGGGCAGCTGGGGTGCAAGCTAAGGCTTATCCATATGATTTAGCTGATCTGGAGCAGGTTAGATCTTGGATAGAAAAAATCACAGCAGATTTTGCTCCTATCACTATTCTCGTCAATAATGCGGGAATGGCTTACGCTAGATATCTCAGTGAGACACCGCTATCAGATTGGCAGCGCTTAATTGACCTGAATCTGACCAGTGTGTTTCAGTGCATCCAGGGGGTTCTGCCTGCTATGCGTGCCCAACACCGAGGCACGATCGTTAACGTGGCATCAATTGCTGCTAAGCAAGCCTTGCCTAAATGGGGGGCTTACAGCGTTAGTAAGGCAGGTATGATTGCCCTCTCCAAGACTCTAGCAGCGGAGGAAAGCCGCCATGGTATCCGGGTAGTAAGCATTTGTCCAGGTGCAGTCAATACCCCTTTATGGGATACAGATACAGTTCAGGTGCAATTAAATCGGTCAGGGATGTTGACCCCAGAAATTGTTGCCCAGTCAATTTTGCACACCGTCGAGCTACCACAACAGGCTGTCATCGAGTCCTTGACTCTGATGCCCAGTGCCGGGATTCTTTAGGGTATAGGTACAAATAATAGCACACTTTTGGTTCACTGAAAGGTTATTGCTGTGTCAATTTAACCTGTCCCTATGGTCTGGCAATATCAAGTTCATTTTTGTTTACAATCTAATCAGATTAATCATGACTATTGCTTCTTCCAATGGTTTCAACCGTGTTGAATCTGTTTCAACTGCTAAAAGTATCAATGGTAATGAGAAACATCAGCTAGAGACCCGTCCTGAGCGCAATACCCAGAATGGTCACCAGCCCAATTTACAAGCTCCTTTGGAAGAACTGAACCAGGAGATGATCAACGCTGTCACCACTATCCTATTGGGTGTTGGTGAAGACCCGCAACGAGAGGGACTGCTCAAAACCCCTAAGCGGGTAGCCGAGGCAATGCGATTCTTGACTAGTGGTTACAATCAGTCTTTAGAGGCAATAGTCAACGGGGCAATTTTTGACGAAGGTCATAATGAAATGGTACTCGTGCGGGATATCAATTTCTTTAGCCTCTGTGAACACCACATGTTGCCATTTATGGGTAAGGCTCACGTCGCCTATATCCCTAACCAAAAAGTGGTAGGACTCAGTAAAATAGCCCGTGTGGTCGAGATGTATGCACGGCGACTGCAAGTTCAGGAACGGCTGACTCGCCAGATTGCCGAAGCCATTCAAGCTGTCTTGGATCCAAAGGGTGTGGCTGTGGTGATGGAAGCTACCCATATGTGCATGGTGATGCGCGGTGTGCAAAAACCAGGGTCTTGGACCGCTACCAGTGCGATGGTCGGGATTTTTCAAGAGGATCAAAAAACTCGTGAGGAATTCCTCAACCTAATTCGCCATCAGCCGAATTTCTTTTAGGGGTTTGACTTAAACGGTTAACTAATCCTACTCAAAAAGTCATTAGTCATTAGTAATTAGAACTCTGGGAAAATTAACGTTTAGCTCAGACCTGACCAACAGTAGAGCCATGATTTTCAGCAGAGTTCTATTAGTCCTTAGCTTCAACCGCGAGAAGCCTCACAACGAACATGGGATGAATCGCGGACAGAGTTTTTTTACCAAGCAGGGAACTCAAAATCGTTTATATCGCCTATATCGTCTATAATGAAAGTAGTAGGGTAAATCAAATTAAGAGCTAACCGCCACCTAAGTGCTTAAAATAGAACTCATTATATTGTTCCGGTGGGTCGGGGCATCCCGGAGACGAAACCTTAGAAGAGCGATGCAGCGCGGTCTTGGGGAGCCAGTGCGGTCTTGGGGGTCTCCCCCGGAGACGAAACCTTAGATAGGGTCGCCTTTATAGTTAGCAGGTTATGCAGAAAAGGGTTAAATATTTGTTAATAAGGCTCCACTATCTTACGGTAACTATCGCCTTTGGCGACGCTTGGCCGTAGGCCACGCCAAAGGCGAACGCGAACAAACCATGAGCAACTGGCGTGGTTTCCCCCACTCGCGCTTTGCATCAAGACAGGGTCGCCTTAATCAATAAGTTTTAACCCTTTACCCATAGCCTGCTAACCATAAAGGCTCCACTCTTTAAGCGGTAACTTCTGACCGTATCGTTAATAAAGTAACCCGTGTATCCGTTCGCGCAGCGTCGGCGAAAGCCGATACCGTTGGGTGGAGTTGGTAAGAAGCCCACACTTTAATCTTTGATAAGCGTGTGGGAGTATGTAACTAACGGTAGTTACTGATGACAGATGAGTAATTACTAATGACTTACCTTAGCCACTAGTTAACAACATCCTCCCTAATAGTCTCCACATCAAACATTATGGAAAATTTTGCCTCAGGCATCATCTGCTTTAAAACCCGTAGATGTTCTTCAGCATTGC
Organism: Moorena sp. SIO3E8; assembly: GCF_010692445.1. Classification (NCBI taxonomy): domain Bacteria; kingdom Bacillati; phylum Cyanobacteriota; class Cyanophyceae; order Coleofasciculales; family Coleofasciculaceae; genus Moorena; species Moorena sp. SIO3E8. Next base: position 34,913 of record NZ_JAAHHM010000008.1, read on the forward strand.
CGCGCCGTCGGAATCGGCCAACGGTGATATTACTGAGCTTGGGTTGCAGAAGGACAATGATCCAGGGATTGAGCTTTTCTTTATAATTCAACATAGGTTTTCCTTATAGGTTTTCCTTGAGACACTTGAATTTGGGGCCAAATTACTTTCCACTACCATCAGCGACCCATCTTTACACCTTGGAAAGCTCGTGAGATGGGGTAAACCATGTGCAGAGGCTTACTTGGGCAAACAGCCCCTCATGATCAGCGGGCAGGATTGATGACCGGAATTATTAGTACATATGTACTAATAAATGCGTGGGATTGAACGCAGCGTGACAGTTCTGCTTATTTTTTGTCTAATTCTTCTCACTTTTTGTCTAATCAGTTATAATAGACGAGCAAGTAATGGTGAATTAAAGTCTATTAAAGTTGATGACCAAAGCCGAAAATGCACCGGTTAACGACAGTAGACATCAAACCTCCTGTGGATAAAGCAATCAAAATCAGAAATTTGACGGTGGGGCATCCCGTCAGAAGTAAAGCTTGCCTTATACCCGAACACGGAAGCGTTTCTGTAAGGAAATAGCGATGGCTGGGGTTGGCGAGAAGCCTACACCTACTCGATAGAGAGGTTTGGGAAATGTCACCGTGATTAGTTGCGGGTTAGATTCCCCTGATCAGGTAAGTCTGCTGGTGTTGAAGCGGCTTACTTTCGATTGCGCGATGATTTGCCTCTAGCTTGGCATAGCTTCGGGAATATTAGCTGTTTGGTGCAAACATTTTACAGAAAATTTATCTACGGTATGGTTAGTGGTCAGGTATTTTACTGAACTAGCTAATAACCCTATGTGAGGTCGCCACACTGCTTGCTGCTGAAGGGCATTCAAGAAAAGGGCAGAAAACAAAGTTAACTGCCCTATTTTAATTAGGGCTTACGCAATTTAGCCATCGACACACGACATGTAGCTTTTAGAGGGTAACTATAACACTACATGTAGAGTTCATCCGCAAGCCCTATTTAAGCAAACCGTTCAAGTTTTCTTGAACAATAACAATTTATTATGAAAAGCCAAGAAGATCAACCTCTAACCCTGGTAAAACTCAGGGAACATGTCAATCTGACTCAAATGAAATTAGCCATTGCTGTTGGTGTCAGCATTACGACGATTAGTGACTGGGAAAATGGCAAAGCAGAACCACGCTTAAAGCACGTCAGGCTCCTGATTGAAATACTGGGTTGTTCTTTCGAGGAACTTTGTGAAGCCTTTGACCAAGCAAAACGTCGTTCGTAAAGCGACGGGTGCGCGGTCAAAGGCAGCCAGTGCGTTCAAAGGCAGGTAGTGCGTTCAAAGGGGTTTCCCCTTTGAACGTACTGCATCCCGACTCCCGACTCCCGACTCCCGACTCCCATTAACCCAGGACTTTCTACCTCACCCAATTGAGAACTGCTATATATAAACCTATATATAAACATAGGCTTGAAAATGAATCAATAACCCAATTGATATCTCAGCTGAAAGTTAATTTCCCCAAAGGTCTAATGATTCAACGTTTAGGAGCATTATCAAAAGCACGAGCGATCGCATTCCAGGCTAACTTGGGCTTGAAATCTGCATCGAGAGGTAGAGGTCGCACTGGCGCACCATCTGACCGGGGATGGAAGCTAGTTAAGTATGTGTAGCGATCGCTAAATCCCCAGGTCACTACTGCAATCACGGCTGGCTCATCAAGTACCACAGACAGATAATCTTCATAAGCTTGAGCCACCATGCGATCGCGTACAGTCAGATCCAAAGGTAACTTGTCATCTCTGACATCTAGTTCAGTAATCAAGATTTTAAAACCCATACTCGCCACATCCCGGAGAAATTTCCGCAGGCTTTGGGGGTTAATCCGTTTATTCCCTCGCAAGTGAGCCTGGATTCCCAGGGCATGACAGGGGGTTCCCTGAGACTTCAACCCCTCTAGTAGCTTCAAGACAGCCCTACGCTTGGCTTGCTCATCACTCGAATCATAACTCAGTCCATACTCGTTGTAGAGTAACATTGCCTTGGGGTCAGCAACAGCTGCAATGCGAAAGGCTAGGTCAATGTATTTCGGACCTAAAAATTTTAACCATGGCGTTTTGCGTAAACCATCTGCCCGTCCTTGGAAGGTAGCGATCGCTTCATTCACCACATCCCACGAGTGCATTTGTCCAGCATAACGCCCAGCCACTGTCTTTATATGTCTAACCAAGAACTGTTCAGCATTTTGGCGGTTTACTGTCTCCTCAAACCAAGGGGGTAACGAGATGTGCCAAATTAGGGTATGTCCCCGAAACAGCAATCGATGAGTCTTGGCAAAGTCTGCCATCCAATCCCCAGCCGTAAAGTCAAACTGATGGGGGTGAGGGCACAGGGGAGGGGAAGAAGGAGTAGAAACAAACCATTTTAGTCCCCATCCGGGAACCAGCATGGCACACTCTTGAGCAAAACGGGTACCTAAGGCTGGGTTTGAGGATAGGTCTGGGAATCGACTCTCGGCTCCATAAATTAATCCTTTTGCTGCTGCACGCTCTTTTAAAGAAGCTCCTTGAGCTACTGCAAAGTCTCGCTTCGGGTCATCAATAGCTTGAATTGAGTTACTTTGTCTGATAGATTTACACCTGGTCAGAGGGCCGACACTGGCTAAGCTACCTAAACCCAGTAATAATTCACGTCGTCCAATCATTAACTTGTTTTGACTCCTAGAAACCATCACCTAATATGCTTAGCTTTAATTATTTCAGCCATTTATCCCTGAGGGGGTGAAAAAATAGCAGAAAAAGCTTATTTGGTAAAAAATGCCGGTATTTCTGGTAAAAAAATATCGCTTTAGTTATCTCAATAAGACCAATAAAAATGATCAGCTTACCGTAAGCATATGCGCTACTTGAGGTGCTACTTGAGGTGTCAAAGGCCACGCTACGGGAATAGCCACGCTACTTGAGGTGCTTTCAGCTTATGCTTACGGTTTTAAACCGATTTTTTTTACCCCAAAAAACTCATTTATGTAGTGAGGTAGTCCACGAATTTTGCAGGCATCAATAAATTGATGATTCTGGTTCAGCTATTGCAATTTATTCCTTCTATTCCTGGAGTATCTGGCAATTTCCTTGTAGGCATTAATCGTTTTATTGGCTAGTTCTTGCCAATCAAAAGCGTCTAGGGGAGCTTGTTCTGGACGGGGAGTGTTTAATGCCCAATCTAAAGCTTTTTCAATGTCATAATCAGTAATTTCTCCTGTATAGGTATAGACCCATTCTTCACCAACTTGCTCTTGAACTTCAGGGAGAGCGCCAATTTTAGGAACTAATATGGGTCGGTTAAAAGAGAGTGCTAAGAAAGCACTACCAGAGTTTAAAATCTCGCGGTAGGGCAAAATAACTAAGTCAGCAGCACTGAAGTACCATTGCATATGGTCTTGGGGTATGAAATCTAGGTTGATTCGCAATCGTTTATCTAAGGCGGATTCCCTTTCAATTTCTGCTGCTAATTCAGGAAATTCTGGACTCCCCACAATGTAGAGTATGGCTTCTGGGTCAAAAAACTGTCGGAAAACTCGCATCAATTGAGGAGCATTTTTGTAAGGTCTAATTCTGCCAAATAAAAGCAATACTTTCGCCGAATTTGGAATTCCTAGATAATGGCGAGCTTCTTGAGAACTGACTTGATTAGGATACTGCCCTCGATAGTGACCATGGGGTACTACAAAACCAGGAATATTCTTTAACTCAGGGAAGCGCTTTTGGGCAGCTTTCATCCCAGTTTTGCTAAGGTTAATGTAACCATCCAACTGCCTTGTAAACACTTTCCAGAACCAAGCCTCTAGTTGCGGATAAAGCTGTTCATGAGAGGCTAAGTTGTGTACTGTCCAGACAATTTTTGTCCCCCGCCAGCGAGCCAAAATCATCAAGAATAATAGAGCTAACGTTTTTGCGATCGCTTTGAAGAAGTTAGGTTCATTTAAGTTTCGTTCTGGCCAGTGCCGATGCCAGATAGAATAATGATTTATCAGCAATTTTTGAGGAGAAAACTCATGGACATCAACCCCCAAAGTAGCTAGGTAGCTGTAAACTAGCCAGGTATAAGGGTTTTTGTCACGATCTTTAAAGGCTGGTTGGGCAAGAATTTTCATATTGCACCTACTCCATTGAGCTTTGGTTAACTTTAGAGCTGCCGTTACTTGCATGCTACTACCTAAACCTTGAAATCCATTACCAGTCAAGGTGTCTGCCGCAAACTACTTAATAGCTTTAAAAAAACGTAAACGATCTCAGGTTTCTAGTGACCAGAATTGATCAGACTGATAAAACGGTAGATCGGATAGTTTAACATAATTACGCACAACCTCGACTTCAGATTGGTTCATCGTTTGTTTCCATTTATTTATTTGTTGGTTGCTTATACGTACCTTGGAATAACGACCGGGTATGTTGTTAGTTGAACTTTGGAGTACATGGTTTTCTACCCGCCTATTCCATGGCAATTCAAACTGCTCAAATAGCTCTTTGAACTTCCCAATAGGGTCTAAGCATAATTCCTCATAAAAGATCAATAACCATTCAGGATTTCGAGACAATGCATCGGCTACAACACGATGTCTTGCTGCCCAGATAGCTGAAAATATTTCTATTGGCGTTTTTGCTGCCTCTATCACTGAACGGTAGGGTTCGAGATGATCTTGAAATAAGCTAGATTGATGTAATAGAGTATCTCGGGAAAGCTCAGCAGGAGTTTCTTTGTTAATTTCTGATAATACGGTGGGGCAAGGATGTCGAACAATTACCAATAGTTTTGGATTGTAGCGCTTGAAAACCCACTCGATGGACATCAGAGATGCTACATCTTTCACGATGATTTGATAATTAGGCAGTGCTCTAGCCCAGAAACCTCGGTACCAACCTCCTCCAAAAGGTAGATCTTTGAAGACATTATCAAAAGCATTTTCAAGCAAGTCATCTCGCTCACCAGGTCGTGTATATCGGAACCATGTATCCATGTTACCTTTTCCAGTAATATCTAGATTACATGGCTCGTAGTAGTATATAGCACGATTTGCGGTGGACAATGTTTTCCCGACCCAACTTGTACCGCTGCGACCATGACCTAATATCAAAATTGGGCGTTTGCCAACTTGCCAGTGATTCAAAAACCACGAGCTAAGATAGTAGCTGGTATTAGTAATTAAACGTTGTTTCCTCATTTATATTTCTTTATATTTTCAGTTAATTTATAGTTAATAGTTTTAGTTTTAATCAATTTTTAGTGGTATTTTATTAAAATAAACATCTAAATTATGATCAACCATGATAACTAAAATGCTAACTAAAATTTAATCACCACTAAACTCTAAAATAGTATAAAAACTATCAATATTTAGATGGAGCGAGATCGCGTTTTTCCTAGTTATGAGGTCAAGTCATTTTTTTCAACCTCTAATCCCTACTCCCATTAACTCCAAGGGCGTAGACCCTCACCCAATTAATAACTGGTATATCAAGATTTAGATCGAGCTAACTGGTTAGACTTGGAAAGTGAAACAATAGAATCTAGTTCCGAAATAACCCCTGCTATTGCTTTATAACCAAACAATTCCTCAAGTACACCTGGATTAACATTATCTCTGAAAGGATCGGACAAAAATCTGATAATTGCTTCGGCAAAGGATGACTTATCTACAGCAATTTCAAAGTAGTGATGAACCTCTTCTGGTAGACCTGCTATTCCCTGTGGTGTAGAAACAATCGGTCTACCAGAAACTAGCATTTCTAGGGACTTTATACTAACGCCACTCCCAGCTGAAACTGGATTAATGAGAACGCGCCCCGACTTGTATACTTCTGTAGAAGACACTGGATTTATTTTCAGATCAACTTCTGCAGTTTCCTCACATAGCTGCCTAACGTGCTGGACAGGATTTGAACCCGCTATTAAAACAGTAAATGTTGGTAATGCCAAACGTATTATAGGCATAACTTGGGTAATAAACCAGATTATTCCCGCTACATTGTTGTCCGAAAAGAGGTTACCCAAAAAAACGATATCATAGACAGGATTAGTCCTTCGTTTATCTCTGGATATTCCTTCCCTATTCTCTTCAGGAAACTCAATCAGAGGTGGTAAGTAGCGACCATTTGTCAATCCTTGACTTATCCAAAAATTTAGGTCATCTAGGGATATATCGTAAAATAAAGTACTCTTTTTTAGTAAATTTGTTTCATACTTTTCTAAGTTAGACAGTGATAAATATCGTTTGAGCTTGTTTAACCCTTTGGCAGACGCAAGTTTTCGGTTATAGTACAAATGCTCGATATTGTGAGAGCGAATAACTAGCAGCCTATTCAAGTGTTGACTTAACTGACTTGCTACTTCTCCACCGTGAATACCATGTAGGAAGATGACATCAGGATTAAACGCAGCCACATCAGAGAGTAATAGCTTGAGTTCTTTACCTCTAACAATTCTAGATGTCACTTCCAAAGGATACTTGAGTAAGTCAATTATCCGCCGAATAAAAGAGCCGAGTGTCTTTGGAAACTTTATAAAAAAAACTTGCTTGGCATACTTTCTAATTTCCAGGACTTCCTCTGGTTTTGGAGTATGGCTACACCAGCAGATAACTTGTATATCAATCCCTAAACTAGAGAAAGCTTTTATCCTTCGCCACATGTCTAATCGCGCCCCATGGATGGGCGGATAGGGAATATCATGGCATACTAATGTAATTTTCATAAATACCGCTACTCTTCCTCTCAGTTGTTTGCTGCTATAGAATTAGTCATGATAATTATCAGTACTGATCATTGTTCAATAACCTAGATGTTCCATCAATTAAGCATAGTTTAAATATATTATTTCAATATATAAGTAATAGTTATGTAACTTTACCACTTGATACTGATAACTTTTATCTAAATAACGAGTTAAATATAGCTGGAGTTTTTAACCTATATCCAACCCTTTGATTAGTTCATCTTTTTAAAAGAGATAAATCGGAAAACCGTCAGCAATATAACCCTTGGTATTAATGGGAGCAATATAGGAGTCAGGGCTTGAAAGCGATGCAGCGCGGTCTTGGGGAGGCAGCGCGGTCTTGGGGAGGCAGCGCGGTCTTGGGGGTTCCCCCCATGAGCGACTGCCGTGGTCTCCCCCATGATCGACTGCCGTGGTTTCCACGGGGTTTACAGCGATGCAGCGCGGTCTTGGGGGTTTCCCCCATGAGCGACTGCATCAAGACAGGTGCGGAAACAAGTTCCGCACACAGACCCAAAACCATGAGCGACTGCATCAAGAATTGATAAATTTTGGTGATGCTAGTCATAGACTATAAATACTTGTAGAGTCACTGGACGAACTACTTGATGAACAGAAGTAGGCAAAGTCTTGTAGACTCAGTATTTACCTAACTCCTACCTGCCATAGTAGAGGGGTCTAGTTGATCACTGGCTATCCTTGATTGCTTAGGAGGTTTTTCAAAAGCACGAGAAATAGCATTTTACCCAGACTTTAGTTAAAAGTCCGAGGTAGGAATTAAAAGCAAGCCAACGTGCTGATTGGCTTTGCCAGAGACTTATTGCTAGCTCTAGTTGATTCTAAGAGAATATCCGTAAAAATTATGTAAAGCTTTATTAAAGAAAGTGAAATTTCATCCTAAGTAACAGCAAATTTTTTGTAAAAATCAGCCAAGCTCATGGGTAATGGTGATCCGATTACCGATTACCGATGAGCAATTACCTATGAGCAATTAGCTATGAGCAATTACCCAAGAATGTTATGTTGCATCCCTCTTAGAGAAAGGGGATAAAGATTAATGTTCCGATTCTTGAAGGCGCTTGCTTCTGGTCACCTCTTGTCGATATAAGACAAACACTAATAGCCATAAGCTGAGCATCCTCAAGGAATCTGAGGTTAAACTTGACCAGGCAGCTCCCTTCCATGAATACAGAGGAATTAACCAAAGGTTTAACGAAAAGTTCAACAGAGCTGCCGTTACTTGTATGCTACTACGCAAACCTTGAAATCCAGCACCAGTCAGGGTGTCCGCCGCAAAAAACTGCATGGCTTTGAAAAACGGTATCGGTGCTAACCAACGTAAGGCATGGACTACCTCAGTATAGTCTTCACCTATGATGTAGGGTACCATTGGAGCCGAGATAAACAACCCGATACCAGCAGCTATTCCGTACATACCAGCAATTGGTGATAGACGCTTGGCCAGATTGAGACTTCCTCCGATGCCAGTGGCTCCCTTCTGAAAAAACTTGGCATAGGAAGCCGCTAACAGAGATTGTACAGGGACAAATGCCACATCAATTAAACGGTATGCAGCAGCATATATACCTGTAGCTTGTAATGTAGAAAGACGCGCTAGCATGGTTTTATCTACATTGTTGTTAACCGTTTCAGCACAAAGGTTGACAGAAAAGTAGAATCCCTGAAGCATCTCTGGCTTGAGCTTTGATATGGCCAATTTAGGAGTGCCTAACATCCGATGTACCATCAGAAATCCAATCCCAGCTGTTATTGCTGTACTAGCCATATATAAAGCTCCCCAAACTACAATATCTGATGTCTGAAAGAAGCTGACAAAACAAAGTGTTGCCACTAAATTTTTTAGACTAAGTAAAAAATGAATCTGAGCGGTGTGCTTAAGCTGACTGACTGCGATAAATGCCTGACCAGCGGTGGCTAAAATTTTCAAAAAGAGTAAGTCAGACAAAAATACGAAAAATATTAGCAGGGGCGAGGTTTCTTCAGGTAAAATAGCTGGATATATAAGCATCACTAAGACAATTAGCACCAAACTAGAGGTAAAAATCATCAACAGCGCATTGCCCCAGTATTCCTTGAATAAGGCTCGGTTTCTAGAGACATTTTTAATTAAAACATCTCCACTACCCCAGGTAGCAAAAGGCGATATAATCGCCGCTAAAGCGGTCAAACTAGCAAACAAACCATACTGTTTAGCACCGAGGGTACGAGCAATTATCACGAAGTAGGCCGCTTGGACAATCATCTTCAGAAATTTAGCCAATAGCATCCACAACGTGTTACGTACTAGGGATTTATGAAATATGCCAATGAGCCTGGATTTGAGGGATTGAAAATTCATATCAAGTAGTTTATATCATACCTTTTCGCTGCCAGGATTATCTGCCAAGTTGGTAACTGATCGAAAATTATCTCTGATTACCCAGACTAAGAAGACAATCAGGGAATTGGTATGACTTATACCAAGTTGCAATCAAAGATATTACTCTAAAAGTTAGCATCATAATACCTCTGAAGGCAACTTATGTATTATCTGATTTATCCCTGCTTATATGGCTAATTTTTCATTATGCTCACCCTTAGGCTGACTAGCTGCTTAGTCCCACTAATTCTTTGCTATACCATGCCGATATCTCCCGCCCCAATAATTTGAAGAGCTTTTGATTGTCATTGGCATAGATGGTGTAGAGTTTTTGAATCGCTGATGGACTGGGCCGAAGCTTTTGGTGTTGTAAGGGTAAGCGTTGATCAACACGATTGATCAAGCCACGCATCAATGGAAAACGGGTTCCCAGATAACGAGCAATTGGTGAACTAGTGCTTTGATGGACTTTCTTATACTTTTTACTAAAATCAAAGGAAGAATCTATGTCAAGGAATTCACAAACCTTTTTCAGAGAATCGTCAGAGTTTTGAGCAATGTCTTCTTCAAAGACTAGAATTAGCATTTGCTTAGGATCAAAGTAGTCATAGTAGGCTTGCAGTTGGCGATAATATCGTCCCATATCAATGATGCCATAGCGCTCAACTAGGGATTGTTGATCACCAACTAATAGCTCATCAAGGTCATCATTGACAAATATAACTCCATTTTTGATAAAGTGATTCACAGCAGCAATGGCTCGTTCAACTGGATTTCTTAGGACTATAATAAGTTTGGCTTCAGGCAATGTCTCATAGATCAGCCGATGGGAATAGGGAATTTCTTCGAGAAGGTCATAGTAGACTTTACCCTGGGCATCAGGTAATGGGTCGATCCATAAGTAATTAGGAGTTTTTTCTCCAATTGCTTTTTCCCCATTAACATCAGCAAAGTGTTGTTTATACCATTCAATACCTTGGTTGAGATTATAGGTCTTATTAAAGTAATGAATCTCATCGCCAGGTATAAATACCTCAGGATGTTCCCTGAGATTATGGGCTAACCAGGTAGTTCCAGCCTTTTGGGCTCCAATGATTAAAAAGTTCGGTAAAGTCACTAACAACTCTCTCGTCATATGGCACTGCTATTTCGCCATTAATTCTACCTATATAAAAATCGACAAAACAATTGACTATATTGCTGATTATCCTAAGTAATTTTGCTGATAAGCACTACGCAAATCTAGGGATTAATACGGATTTTTTTCCCTAGCCAGAGCATAATTTGAGCACGAGCTGCTGAAATAATTAGCTAATAATATTATTAATAACCAGATAATACCAAGGATTTAAGCTCTATTTAACATGAGTTAATAGATCGATTGTTTATACGTCAATATGCGTATCACTTGGCGGATTAGTTTCACTAGCCATAGAATAATTTTAGGACGAGATGCTGAACTAAGGGGCCAATAAATTACTGGTTTTACAAGACTATAGGGCATTAGTCCTACCCACAGGAACCAATGACTCCAGAGTAGCTTCTTTTTCCAATTAAATTTAGAATATTTCCAGATTGAGCAATATCCTTTGTAAGCTAAAACTAAAGGGGAATCAGAAGCAAAAGGATGATGGTGAGGATCTAGTCGTAAAGAAGCGATACGGTGAATCAAATGATTGGGGTCACGAAAGTTCAAATCCGGGCATACGTGATAGCCTAACTCAGTCGCCTTGCGTACTAAATAGTTATACTTGATGAAATCATGGTTGATAGACCGACGGAACCGTTCAATGGGAATGGTTCCCTTAGAAAAAGCCCACAAATTATTCCCATGTTGTCGGTATGCCCCAAGGGGTTTTTCAATCGATACCACTTGCCCATAAAATGGGTTCAGGGTGACTAGATAGCCGTCAGCAGCTATGGTAAATTCAGATTCAGGTATAGGAAAAATTTGAGCTAGTGCTGACCGTGCAAAACTATTGCCACTGGTTACAGTACTGCTGTACTTTCCCTTCTCCAACAAAATTGGCCAAACGGTGCCACTATCAAATTTTATGTCTGGAGCTGGATGGATACCAATGAATTCACTAAGGGCATTGACCAACTCTAAACGATATTGCACCTGGACTACCCCTGGTTTCCAAACGGCTACCACTTCGGACACCGCATTAGGGAATAAGTAATCATCAGCATCTAAAAAAATTACAATCTCCCCACGGCTGACATAAAAACCGGCATTGAGTGCCGATGCTTGCCCACCATTTTTCTTGAGGATAGGAATAATTTTATCACCGTAGCTAGTGATAATCTCCTGAGAGTTGTCAGTGGACTCATCATCCACCACAATGACTTCGGTATTTGGATAAGTCTGACTCAGGCTACTGTCAATTGCTTGAGGTAGAAACTGACCGTAATTGTAGTTGTTGATGACAATGCTGACTAATAACTGACAATTTTCATTCATTTCAATAGGTTTTGTTGTCGCTCTAATGGAATAAGGACCGAAAGAGCTACAGATGTGTAGAGTACCCAAAAGATATTGTTTTGTATCATCACTGATGTCTCAGTGATATTGGCTAAAACGGTATAGGTTAAGAACAATAATGGCCAGAGATTCTCTGATGTTTTACTTACACGAAGCCAAGCAATAGCTCTTAGTAAACTAAAACTAAATCCAATTAGGTAGATTGATACTCCCAAGATTCCTAAAGCTAGCCATAGGTCGAGCAAGCCGTTGTGGGCGTTGGGAGCTGGCCACAATACTGCACGCCAGACATAGGCAGATTCACCATTAAAGCCATTCCAGAATGAACCATAGCCATAACCGAGCCACGGCTGTTTCTCAATCATGTCCAACACGAAGGGCCATAGCTCTGTACGACCGGTCAAGGTAGCATCCTTACCGATTGCACCTAGCAAAGCGTCTGCATTATCTAACAACCAGATTAAGACGCTACCTCCGAATGTTGTCATGGCAAATATAGTCGGAATCAGTAGGTCATATCGCCACCGTAACATCCGGTATAGATATAGAGAGAGTAACATAATTATAAGACTAACCAGTGCAGTTTTTGAAGTTGTAAATAGTAAAAGAATTACGGAAAAGCCAAACCCACACCAGAACAGTAAATTATTTTTTTTGCCCCGAATAGCCAGGAGCAAAAATACAACTGCACTGGGCACCATGACTTTGCCAAGAACATTTTTATGGACGTATATTCCTCGCCAAGTTCCAGCATGAACTCCCCCCATAATCCCGTATTTCGGCAGAGCCACAATAAACATAAAACTGAGCAATATTGCTACTCCGAATGCCCAAGCCAGCATTTCTAGCTGTTCTTTCATGGTGTAGCGGCTGGCGAGGTAAACACCAAACAACGTTGTGCCAATTAGGGCAACAGCACGGTTGATGGTCGTTGTTGGTTCAGAAGACCATAAAACAGATACTACTGCTATCCCCACCAACAGACTGAGCCACCTATCTTTACTGAGGACATAAAGTACCTTTTTCCACCTTAGTGCTAGGAGGAAAAAGGTAACAAGATAAATTAATACGAACAGCAATCTACTGAGGGAGGAATCAAATTCTTGTATGACATCCCCCTCACTTCTGCCTCCTGATAAAATTACAGTGAGTACTCCTCCTGAATAGAGCACCAAGGAAACAGTAGTGAAAATTGGTTCAAAAAATGCCAACAGTTTTCTCATGAACCCTGGTTTATAGTGAAAAATTATAGGTTTAATATTGTAGTTATAATGTTATATGCAAAAAATTACTATTTCAGAACTTATATCATATTTTGAGCATTCTTTTTGGTATAGTTAAAGTGGCAATATAACTGTAGCAAGCTTGCTGGTGAAGGAATAGGCAAGGTGCGGCGCAATTCTGGCATTTCAACACCCTAATATTGCTGGATTTCACAGGTTTTGGGTAAACCCTGACCTAAGAGTACTAATACTCCTGAACATACTCTTGAACTTGATATTAAGCAGTGCTCCTGTTCTACAGGAGCTTACTTTAGGCATAAATTGTGTTAGTGAACAGATAACCTGTAGACAAAACCTGATCTAAATCTGCAATTGTCTGATTTAAATCGGTCAATCCTATAGTTGCGAACTAAGGCAATGGATGACATTGTTTCAAGTTAGTAGCATCTGGCCAGGTAAGAGTGAATCTACACCCTTAAACCTGCTGAATCTAAGAGGCTCAGGAATTACCCAGATAGGGAAATTAAACCCTATCCCTAGGGTTGATTTATATGTCAGGCTGAGATGGATAAAGTCGGACTAAGTAGAGATTTGCCATCAAAGTAGTCGGGAATCGGTGCTCCCATCAAGGTCAAGATGGTTGGGGCTATATCTACAGGATGAGCCTCTGGCAAACTAGAACCTGGGGTAATTCCTGGTCCGCTTGCCATCAAAAAGCCTCTGGCTCGGTGACCACCAGGACGATTATAGGTAATTGGACCAATGCGTCCCACATCAGGACTATCCACTACATCTGTAGGACATTCGTGCCATACGACTACTAGGTCAGCATCTGGCAGTTTGGGGTTATCATCTGTGGCTACGTTATGGGTGCGCACTACTTGTTTAACTAATGGTTCTCCTGTCCTGCCATCGGTAAGGCGATAAAGGAAGTCTGTTAGGTTATCGCACAGAGCATCATACTCGGAAGGCTCAACAATACCATCTCGTTCCCGTCCTTTGAGGTTGATGCGAATATGTCCATCAGCAAAGGCGGGTAAAGCAAAGGCTTTCATCTTGGGCCACAGGGGAGTATATAGAGTAGCTGGCATCCAACCCAATTGCACTCTGTGCTTCATGAGGGGATAAGGAGAGAGTAAACCGTGCTGGCCAGATTGTAAAAAGGCTTTATGGGTCCAGGTGTTGAACAACTGCTTAATGGGATTGGGTTCATAAATCTGTCGCCATACTTCCCCTGGCCAAGAGTTGCGGATTGGACGAGTAACTGGTGGTGGGGGAGTGACTCCGATTTTGCTGGGAGTAATGGCATATTTGCCAGGGAAGTTATACCGATAGAGCAATTCTGGCAGGAACATCATGCTCATCAAATCGGTAACATTGGCAGCCATGCCATGAACTGCGAAACACAAGATATAGGCATCTTTAGGGGCAGCAGCGATAATTTTTGCGATCGCATCATCCACCGCTTCAAAGATTTTCAGCATGGGGTCTCCAGCCTTACCATTCTTTTTGCTCTGGTAAGGGTAGAGCTGGTGATCTGGTTGGCTGCGGTCCCACAGGTCATGACCAGCACTGTGAGTTTCACCAAAAGCGGTCACGAACAAGTCCCACGGTTCACGCTGAAGTAAATCCCGACAAATCTCTGAGCGGGTGGAGATACTTGTTTTTAGAGCTTCCTGAATCCATTTAAAATAAACTGGATCCCACCAGCGACCATTATCTTTATGGAGCACTGGGTTTTTGCCGTATTGGGAAATAATATTGGGCAATAATTCCGGCGGTTGGGAATGGCTTGGCACAAAGGGATAATGTCCCCCCCAACCCAAAATTTGTAAGCCATTAATTTGATCTGACAGTGCTGATACTGGTACATCAAAGGCAGCAACCCGGTAGTCATTCCCTAAGGCATAAAAGGGATTATATTCTTTATAATCGTATCCACTATAAATTTTGTCGCAGACTACTTTATAAGTTTCTGGATAAAATTTTATGGTATCCCAAAAACCGGTTTTATCTGGTAAACAACCGGTAGAAAACATCACCCACAAGGGTTCAGTGGATGAAAATTCAACTGTTTTATTGTTGTAGTTAACGGTATTGTTCAGGCGACCATAGATTCCTTGTTGCCGTATTTTGTTGAGGGTCTTCAGATGTCCTTGGGACATCCACTTCTCCAACAATAGTGGGTCAGCTGCATCCAGTCCAATAGCAATTACAGGGGTTTTCATGGTAATATTCTAGATTTTATATATAAGTAAAGCTAATCCATAAGAGCATTTCTGGTTGAATAATCATCATCTTATGGAGCGGGTATTTGGTAATTAGTAATTGGTAATTAGTAATTATAGTTGACGATTACCGATTAGTAATTTCCCATTCCCATCCAGGGATTATTTGGGTTGGAAAGTGATTAACCGGATTTGATATAATGTTTCAATTATCACTAATAATTTCAGTAGTTCTTTACTAAGGGCGTTAACTAATAAAAAAATAGGTAACTAATCAAACAATAGGGTTTTATTCTATTTATACCCTGGATTATTCCAGGGTATTAACTCCTTAATTTATCCTGTTTGCTTCTAGGGAATAGCGAGTAGTCATAAGTCATAGTTTTAAATCATCTCCGGGAAACATTCGAGGTTTTTTTAGTCTGAGCTTGACGCTGTGCCAATCTTCTGACTGAGCCATAATGGAAGTATTCCTGTGACTGGTAAAAGTAACCAATAGATTCATCTTTTTGAATGACACCATTAGCCACCAAACCCAAAACCGTCTGACCGGAACTATCTAACATTTGTTTAGCCACATTAGCATTAGCAAAATCCAGCACACCTGGTCGAGCCACCAACAACATGCCATCAGTCATTGGACTTAAGCAAAGGGCATCAGCAGTCAGAAGTAAGGGTGGGGCATCAATAATCACAAAGTCATATTGGGTTGAAAATTCCTGAATCAGGGAAGCCATTTGCTTTGAATCCAGGAGTGCCAAAGGATTAGGAGGCATTACCCCAGCGGTGAGAATATCAAGATTTTCCATGGCTTTACAGATAGCAAGCTCTAGAGGCACTTCACCAATCAGTACCTGGCTCAAACCAGCCACATTCATTACTTGCCAAATATAATGCTGACTGGGGTGACGCATATCGGAATCAATCAGCAAGACCCGACGCCCCAGTTGAGCCATAGCAGCGGCCAAGTTTGCTGATACCGTAGATTTGCCTTCCTTGGAAACGGAGCTAGTGACTACAATAACTTTAAGTGGGTGATCAGACCTGAGAAATTTCAGATTCGCTTGAATCATCCGGTAGACTTCACTGACCATGGAATGAGGCTGCTCTGTTACGGGCAATTCCCCTCCGAAGAATAGGTCATCCCGACGACGGGAGAGCTTCTTGTGCTTGAAAACTGGAATCACCCCTAGCACAGGATATCTTAATAACTGCTTGACTTCTTTGAGAGTTTTGATAGAGCGGTCTCTCATTTCCAAGAGCAAGACAGCAGTCGTGGCTAGTGTGACCCCCAACATCACCCCTAGAGCCAACACCTTTAATTTCTTATCACCTAGGGGCTTTTTAGGGACTATTGCTGGCTCAATGATGCGAGCATTAGCGGTATCTTGGTTTTCTGCGACCTTTAATTCATTGAGATTTTTCAACAGGGTTTCATAGGTGAAGCGGGCAGCTTGGAGTCGTTGTTCAAGCTGCTGCTGAGTTTGCTCCAACCGAGGAAGAACATTTACCCGTTGTTCATAGGCAATTCTAGCCTTAGCAAGAGTTGCTAATCCTTCTGCTAAACTTCGACGTTTGACTTCTGATTCAATAAAATCGCTAATCAGTTTTTGTTTGAGCTCGTCAACTTCTAAAAGCCCTTCAGTAATTTGTATCTGAGTACCAGCCAGACTCTGTGAGCCTAGTATTTGATCAATCTGCTGTTGTAAATGACCTCTGAGGGAGCGTTGCTGCTTGGTCAGCCGAATCATGACCGGGTGATTTTTACCGTAACGATTTCTCCCAACGGCTAATTGCCGCTCAACCTCTTGCAGTTCTTGGAGTACGCCCTGTACTGAAGTAGACTGACTCAGGGCACTGATAGCAATTGCCTGCTGGGGATTAAGACCCACCTGGTTTCTCAAGCCAGCAGCTTGGGCATTGGCTTCTTCAAGTTGAGCTTGAACTGTAGTAATTTGGCTGTCTAAGTCAGCCATCACCGCTACCAAAGACCTGGCTTCTTCTGTGAGGGATACAACCTGATTGCGTTCTTTAAATTGGCGTAGAGCAGCTTCTGCTTGCCTGACATTGGCTTCACTTTGAGGAAGTTGGTTAGTAATAAACTCACGGGCTTTTGCTGCTTCCGACTTTTTGGATAGGATCTGATTCTCTATATAAAGCCTCATTAATTGATTGATCACCGCCGCCCCTTTGTCTGAGTTGTTACCCTTGTAGGAAAGCCTAACCACATCGGTACCACCCACAATTTTGATAGTGAGCCTTCTTTTGAGGGCTTCCGGTTCCAAAGGTAGACCTTCGTTATCAGTAAGGTTTAGTTGATCAATGATCTGTTGCAGAAGCGGGTGGGAGTAAATCACCTCAACTTCAGTACTCAGAGGGTTCTGGGCATCAACCAGAGGGCGTAACTGGTCAATTTCCTCCCCCAACCCAGTCAAGAAAGCGGTTCGGTCTATCTTAAACAGTAGTTTTCCTTCAGCTTCATAGGAAGGCTTGAGAAACAAGGTAGACCAGGCTGCTGAGATAACTGTAAATAGGAAAATAGCAACCGCTGGCAGCCAACGACGTTTCAATAGTAGTAAGTATTGGCTAATATCGAGATCTATAGAACTTCTAGACTCCATAAGTTCTTAAGGGACTCCCCCTCGGTAGATTGCACAATCAAATAATTTTTGGTATTGGTGCAGATTAGCTACCAAACCTGCCATCCGTCAGATGCAACCTATATATGGAAATAATAATAATAAAAGTTAATCATATCAAAAGTAACTCGACATTAAAGACTTAGTAAAGATCTGCAAATTTTCCGTGCTTCTTGTGACCATAATACGCTCAAGGGGCTGACCGGGTGTCGGCTATAGGAGCAACGGGGGTACGGTTTGGCCACCGATTGTTGTGTCAGTAAGACCAGGAATCCCTAGAGCTGTTGACTCTTCTATCTTCTGACCTAACCCAAACCCGGTCAGCCGTCAGTCATCAGCCGTCAGCCATCAGCCGTCAGCTTATTTTATTCAAAAACACCGATTGCGCTACGCGCAGGCTGCGCGAACAGTAGCGATGCAGTGGCCTCACGGGGAGGCAGCGCGGTCTTGGGGGTTTCCCCCATGAGCGACTGCCGTGGTTTCCCCCACTCGCGCTTTGCATGGCTGACAGCGTGCGCTATGGGCATAAACTGTTCCGTGTAGCGTGGCCACAGGCCTTTGGCTGTTCGGTGTAGCGTGCCCATGAGCTGATACTTGAGGTGCTGATAGCTGAATGCTTACGGTCACCCTACCCCCGCTGGCTCCATTTCTGGCTAAACTTTTACCAAATTGAACCATTCTGTTGGCCAGTGAGTCTAAATAACATAGGAAAACAAAGCGGTGAGGAAGAACCCACAGTTGTCAGTCAGATCAGCCCAGGCTTCCAAAGAAGATTCTGCTGCTGCAAAAACAACCAGCACAGACACAGAGTTGGTATTGCAGTGCCAACAGGGGAACCAGCAGAGTTTTCGCCAACTATACCGACGCTATCAGCAGCGCGTCAGGTCAACTATCTATCAGCTATGTGGTGCTTATGCTCTTGATGATTTAGTACAAGAGGTGTTCCTACGAGTTTGGAAAGGCTTACCAAAACTGCGGCAACCCTCACAGTTCTCCACCTGGCTTTACCGCATCTGCTGGAATGTGGCATCGGATCAGCGGCGCAATTTGCAACGGCAACGTGCTTTAAACCTTCAACTTCCAGAGGACACAGCTGATCTACCCCTAAAAAATGCCAAATCCTCCCATACTCCTGATCTGATGCAGTTGCACTATCAGGACATGATTCAAAAAGGAATCCAGCAGCTGAGCTTGAACCATCGTGCTGTGCTGGTGCTACATGATTTAGAGGATTTGCCACAAAAGGAAGTTGCTAAAATTTTGGGCATAGCTCTCGGAACGGTTAAGTCTCGTCTTTTCCACGCTCGAACTTCCCTACGGAAATATATCATCCAACAACAAGGAGACATGCCATGACTCAGTTTCAACCTGATGACGAACAATGGCAAGCATTTCTGCGCCAACATCGACCTACTCCTCCACCAGCAGCATTTGAGTTGGAGGAACGAGTTATCAATGCGATCGCTAAATCCCAACCGCCTAGTCGTAAACCACAGCTTTGGTTAGTTCCATCAGCCATCGCTGTTGGTTTACTGATGGCTTGGAGTGGTTACCGCACTCACAATTTAACCACTCTAGAAGCTTTCTTAGAGAAAAATTGGCATGGAGTTGTGGGAGAGACATCGGTGAGCAATGTCATTCATACTCCACCAGCTGATTGGATGATCTTAGCCAATACTGGACAATAAAAACCCATAGTAGGAACGATCACCTCAGGATCACCTATAGAGGATAAGGTTTGACCTGTTAAAAGGTTGGCTCTAGCCAACGGCTATGGCAAGGTAAAAGTGGGTTGTCAACCTTCAACCTTCAACCTTCAACCTTCAACTTTCAACCTTCAACCTTCAACCTTCAACCTTCAAACTTCAACCTTCAAGTTGAATTTTAAACCTTAAATATTTCTTACAAACTTTAAATTAAAGACATTTATAGGTAACTTCCATGCTGTTACGTCCAGGTTATGTTTTGTCAATTCTCTTGGTTACCCTGACTGGCTGCACTGCTGTAGCTAATACCAAGCCTATAACCTCTCAATTGATTCCCAGCCGTGAGGGTCAACAACACCGAAAATCGAGTAAGCATAGGTTAATGAGGCAACTCAAGCTCAACCAGGTGCAAAGGCAGCAGCTAAAAACCATTAAGCTGGAGTATGAAGAATCCATTATAGATCTTCGTCAGGAAGTGAGTCAAGCGAAGCAGACATTAAGTGAGTTGATGGTGGGTACAGCTGACAGAGAAACTATCCGCACTCAATACCAACAGGTTCAACTATTGAACCGGCAGCTAGGAGAGTTACACTTTGAGAGTATGTTGCAGATGCGAGAGGTGATGACTCCTGAACAACGTATCCAGTTTGCTCAATTCATGAGACAGCGCAGCAACCAAAATCCTTTATCGGATTAAGTAGAACCACAAAGGACAAGGATTTTGAGATTTATCTATCTACACGGTTTCGCATCTAGCCCTGAGTCAGCCAAGGCGGTGTATCTACAGCAAGCTTTTGCTGGCCTAAATGTCTCTCTAGTAATTCCTGACCTTAATCAAGATGACTTTAACCATTTAACAATAAGTCGCCAGCTTAGTCAAGTGGGAGCATTACTGCCCTTAGATGGAACACCAGTCACGTTAATCGGCTCTAGTTTGGGTGCTTTGAGCGCTGCACACGTAGCACAAAACAATCCACAAATCAAGAGACTGGTTCTACTAGCACCAGCATTTGGGTTTCTTGGCCATTGGTTGCCGAAATTAGGAGCAGAACAGCTCAATCAGTGGCGCTCCCAAGGATATCTAGATATTTATCATTACCGAGAAAAGCGAACGCTTCCCTTGCACTACCAGTTTGTAGAAGATGCCCGTCAGTATGAGGGTTTGGAGCTAGGGCGACAAGTACCTACTCTGATTCTACATGGGTGCTACGATGAGGTGATTCCTATGATCGCGAGTCGTGATTATGCCAGTACCCGCCCTTGGGTGCAATTGGTTGAATTGGAGAGCGAACATGGTTTGCGGGATGTGATGGAGTTAATTTGGGCAGCAGTTCGGGAATTTTGTGATCTTTAGGTCGGTTGAGGGGTGAGTGTCACATCCGATCCAACAGCAGGTTATTCGGGAAATAATCACAAGAATTATTCCCAAAAATTCCACTATAGGCTAGAATTACTCTGTAAAAAAAAAATGAATCGAGATCGAAACTGAGGTTGACTCTCGAGTTCATATTTACTGTCATTGAGTTGAATAAGTCGATGTTAGATTCAATTAGATTGACAAGCCCTCGCCCTAGCCCACCCCAAAATTTGATTGAGTCTCTCTATCCATTTAAACCAGGAGATCTGATTACTTTTTCTGGACTGAAGATCGATGCTGCTCTGATTCGATACTTCACTGGAAGCGATTACAGTCATACGGCGATTGTCCTGGATTCCGATCTGGAAGCGAACGGGAACGCAAAGGTGGCGATCGCTGAGTCCACAAGTTACACAAGTTTGCCCGATTTTAGAAACCAAAAATGTAAACCAGGAGTACAAATTCACTACCTGGAGAATTGGCTCAATGCTTATCGAAACTACGGACAAGCTTGGTGGGTTCCTTTGGCAAAACCATTAAGTTCGGAAGGGATCGATAAAATGCAAAATTGGCTGTGGAATCTTCATGAGCGCCAAGTCAGGTATAGCTGCTGGAAGTCCATCGGAGCTTGGCTGAAAGTTAACCGATATTTGGTTCCTTCTGATAGCCAGAACATACAAAGAATATTTTGTTCGGAACTGGTAACCCAAGCCTTACAAATCGCAGGCTCAATCGATGGCTCGGTTCTGGCTTGCCAGCAAACACCCCAAGAAGCAGTTACTTTTGGATGCTTTGAGGCTCCCGTATTACTGGAAATTTAATCAGGGTTAAACCGTGTTATCAAAATTGCAATCAATCAAAGATATCTGGCGATATCTTGGTTTTAGTTGGGGACATCAGCCTGGGGGGGCGACAAGCGCCCTGTAACCCTTGATATATCTTAAATTGACCAAATTATGGTAAAAAAAGATAGGTCATAAATTGTCAATACGACCTATCAATTGAAAATGCTACCAAAATTATATCAAAGTTAAAAAAACTAGAGCTAAATTTCCTTCCAAGAAACCAATACATAAAGGAATTGGAGCCAAAAGTGAAACACGAACATTCTATGTAATCAATACTGCTTAGAGCTTAACCGAACCGTATTGAGAGTAAGCCTGTTCTCCTTGTCCTTGACTGCTGGGACTTTCCCCGTAAATTTCTACCTGCTCAACCCCAGGATGGGGTTGCTCCAATTCCAAGGCCAGAATGTCTTCCCCATATTTGAATTGATGGGTACTGGCAGGGTTATATTTGGCAAATACAGCTTTGTCTTGGGTGTTGGCATAGAAATCAAAGCCACATTGTTGTGCTAAGGTCTCGAGCTCGTCATAGGCTGACCTCAACTCTCCCACCCCATAGACCGAAAATTTCAGACCATTCTCCACTTGCCCCACCTTCACCTTGCCCAACTTGAGAATATCTTTGACAATATCTCCAGCATTTGGTTTTTCGTAAACCCGATTTAACCGAGCTGCGGTCAAACTCCCAAAAGTGCTGGCAGCCTCAATCCTGACACGGTCAATGCTCCAGTCTACCCTACTAACCTTACCGGTAAAGACTAACGTTTGCTTATTCTCATAGCCCAATTCCACCGCTACCGACTCTTCTGGGCTAATAGTTAAACCCTGTGGCAATCCGAGAACAAGACAGCAGGTATTAACCGGAATAGTTAAAGAACTATGCGATCGCAACTCAATGAGCTGCGTTTGTTGCCCAGCGTTACAGACAACGCTACCAATTTTAATGGTGTAAGCAATTTTTAACATCAGGGGAATGGGTAATAGGTAATAGGTAATAGGTAATAGGTGATGGGGAATCGGGAATCGGGAATCGGGAATCGGGAATCGGGAATCGGGAATCGGGAATCGGGAATCGGGAATCGGGAATCGGGAATCGGGAAAGTAAAATCTTTAATTGTAAAAATTTTCCATCAAGATCAACTTAACATAGCACTAAGCTCCCAATCACCTACTACCTACTACCCATTACCTAATACCCATTACCCATTACCCATTACCCATTACCCATTACCCATTACCCATTACCTATTCCCTATTCCCTATTACCTATTACCTATTCCCTAACTAAACCGGCAAAGCATTCAACAAGCGATCAAAAGAATCAGCCACATCCTCCAAACCAATATCCAGTTCACTTTTTAGCTGCTCAAGCCGTTGCCGCAGTGCTAAAAAAAGCTTATTAATAGCTGCTCGCAATTTTTCGGTCTTTTGCACTACTTTTTGCTGATACTGGCTATCTAGAGCATCACCTACTGCCTGAGGAATGTCTCTTAATAGTTGGATTATATTTCCATGTAACTGGTCTAGTTCATCAACAATGTTTTGAGGATAAATCTCTTTGAGCTTGTCTTTTAAATAAGGGAAAATTGATTCCATATTCATCACAATCAGGTCTTGGGTATAACTCGCTTCGATTAACAAACGGTTAAAGTGAACCAGATCACTTTTATAGTCACCTAAACTTAAAACTTTAACCTCGGTAGTCAAGGTTACTCCCTCAAACCGTTGCTTATTGTAGAAGTCTTCCTGGAGCAGCAGGTTATTCAACTCTCGAATCACCGCTTGTTTAGTTCCTTCTGTCTTCGCCTTTAGCAACAATTTAGTAGTCTCAGAAAGCTTACTATTGATGTACTTAGAAACGTTATCCTCGGGTTGAGCAAGTTTTTGGATTAAACTATCAATATCTTTAAAGTCACTCTCATCAAAGGAATTCAGCAGTAGCTTCGGCCTCAGAGACTTTAAGGTTTCCAAAGTTGTTGTATATGTCCCTTCGATTGCTTTTACTACCTCATTAGTCAGACTGTCAATGGCATTCTTAACCCCATTAATTGCCTGACGAATTTGGTCTCCTAGCGTCTGAGCAACCTGGCTGAGAATCTCCACTAATCGTTTCGGAGCATCCTCGATAATTTTGATCACATTGCCAATGTCACCAAGAACAGTACGAGGCTGCTCTAGTAATTTGTCCAAAGCTTGGAGAATTTCCCGCAGAGGATTGACAATCTGTCGGTTGAGTTCATCGGGAATAACTTGCTTGAAGTTAGCCATTACCTGCTGAGGAGAAGTGCGGTTGGCACTTTCTTGCAAGCGATCGCGTTGGCTCTCATTCCCCTGGAGTCTAGTGGTGTCTGTAACGATAGTATTGACTTGTTCGAGAACCTCTTGGGGGGAAGTTGCAGTAAAGTTTTGATAAAGGTTTTCCAAGCGTTTTCGCAAATCTTCATAATCTACAGCAATTTCTGCTGGTAGAGTTGGCAAGCTGGCTGCTGGTGGTGCTGGTAGAGTTGCTACCACCTGCTGATAAGCTGTCACTTGTCCGGCAACGCCATCGGTTGCTAGATCATCGGGAGTCTGGGTGTAAGTTGCGATCGCGTTTTGGAGTTCCTGCAATTGCTGTGTCAAACCCTGCTCATCAACTGCATTCACCTTGGTCACGATCCCATCTCGGATTTTCTCAACCTCTTGAATTTTTTCGGCAAAACTGAAGCTCAATATCTCCTGCAAAGTGTTCCAAAAATCTGACTTGAGGACATCTGACAACCCGATATTCGCCATCAGCTTATCTACTTGACTCAAACCATCCGTCACTTTGCCCACAAGCTTCTCGACAGGTAAATTATCTAGCTGGGTTTTGACAGTTGCCAGCTGCTGATTCAGGAAATCTGTTATCGTTTTGGGAGATAAGGACTCAATCACCCCTAACAACTTTTCGTATAATTCTTCTAACAAATCCAACAATTGCTTGGGATTAATCACTTCTAGTTTTTCAATGATATCATTATAAAAGTCTTTAACTGGTTGAAGAAGTATAGAAGGCTTGTACTCATTTAATTTATTGATCACAGGAGTAAGATAGGGCTCGAGAAAATCAACCACCAGAGTACCAGGTTGTAAAGATTCAATTTTGTCGTTAATTTTATTAAATTCCCCTTCGATTAAAGCCACAATATTGTCTAAGGGAGCTAAAATCTCATCAAAGGCAGCTTTCAACTCAGGGTTAACGACACCCGGAACATCCACCGCTTTAATTACCTCTGTTCCCACTTTTAGTGCGGTTTTAACCGGGGTACTAAGGGTAGAGACATCAACCGCTTTTAACTCCTTCTCCAAGTCATTGCTTTTGGTTACCACCACTTGAAACGCTGGTTTAAGGGACACTTCTTTGAGATTGTCAGTAATTGTCCCCATACCCTCTTCAGCTTGTTTTAGGGCATTAGTAATCTGAGGACTGTCCAAAATGGCACTAACTTTGTCAAACAGCTCATTGATTTTATGGTCTAACTGCTCTCGGTTGAGCTGGGTTTTAATTTGAGTATTAACACTTTCAATTGACGTTTTTATGTGGTCAGTTTGCTGTTCGAGGTTTTTAGAAAATTCATCAACTTTACCAACAATAGTTGTGGAGGCTTCATTACATACTTTTTTAAATGGTTTAACTAATTCTTGGGACTTCCCATAAGTATTTTTAAGAAACTCTTTAACCTTTTGAATAATTTATTCAAGATAGCTTTTGACTTTATTTAACAGCTCTTCTCCCTGCTGAATTTTGTCGGTAATAGCTTTGGTGACTTTAGTAGCAATCTCCTCAACCTGACTAATTGCTTGTTCAATAACCTTTGGTATTTTATGGGCAAACTCCCTGAGTTTATCGGTAATAGTTTTAACTTTAGCTGTCAGAGTCTCAATATAAGTCTTGATTTTATTAAAGAAAGGAACTAAACCTCCTGTAGTAGCACCACCTTCTGTAGTACTAATTAATTCCTCTAAAGCAGTTTGTAAATTTGTGATATCAAAGTTTTGTAAATTTGCCAGAGCTGTCTTTGTGCTAGCATCAATGCTCTCAAATTCTCTAGCAATCGCTCTAGTTCTTTTTATCAGTTCTTTAAATTGCTCTTTTTTTAGGGAAGTAGGGTCTTTTAGGGAATCCAGCAGTTTGTTATATTCTGCTATTAATTCAATTCGCCGCTTAATATTACTTTCAATGCGGCTAATAGCCTTGGAAGGAAGTTGTTCTGCTAAGGAGTTAATCTGTTCCTTAAAAATTTCGGTGAGGGCTTGTGACTCAAATTTTTTCAGTAATTCATCTGGATCTGACAATTTATCGAGTAATTTTTTTAGTCCTTTGAATAAAACATCCAAGGTGCGAACAGGTAGCATCCCTGCCTTGGTGACAAATTCTTCAAATTCCCCAAAGATAGTTGGTGTGCCTGTAGGCAATTCTCCGATACTGAAACTACCTATCAAGTCTTGAGTTAAAGAGGAAATCGTATCTTTAATTTCATCAGCAATCTTCAAATCTCCGAAATCAGCTGCCTTGGGTAAGGGAATGGCTGCGGTAAGGCTGTCGAAGTTAAGTTCTGTGAGTTGGTCGATTTTTCCGGATAATTCTGCTTTCAGTTCCCCAGCAGATAAAGGCACCTGGGCAATTATCTTCTTTACATTTGTAAAATCGACCTGAGGAAGCTGCTCTTCTATTTGCTGCTGATAATTACCAACATCAGGAAGACCATTTTGAGCCAGTTGAGCAACAGTAATTTCCGCTTGAGTACATTGATTTTGAGCATCAGCAAATGCTACTTTAGGATTAATGTCTTTGAATTGCTCGACAATAGAGAGTGCCATAATCTTGAGTCTGATTAACTTAATCTTGTGTGTAAAAGCTGGTTTAAAGCTAAAAACGGCAACTTAAATCCCAAAAATAGCTTTTAATCCTTCTGTTACTTTATCTAAATCTTTTGTGGCTTCTTGTACGGGTTCTAAAGCTCTTTTTAACGGTTCAAATGGGTTAGTAATTTCCGGAATAGTACCCAGTTGTAGAGCATCAGGAAGAGTGGCAACATCCATCAGATTCTTCGCCTTAACCTGAATCGAATCGTCTACCTTAGCAACACCTGCAAACCCTTGACTACTAGGAGGATCAGTATACTCAGCAATGGTCAAAGTATAGCTGAACTGCTCTGGCTCCTTAGCTAATTGAAACACCTCAAATCGTTCCACAATAACCTGGCCAAAGTAGCTTCTGCCAACAATTTCGGCAATAAAATCCACAGGTTTCCGCTGTTTGTAAATTTGTCGCAGTTTCTCCAAGTCCTTACTTGCTTGAGAACCGTAAAAGATACCACTAATCCCTAAGAATACTGAATCCCGTCCCAAGTCCTGCACAAGGTTTCCTGCCATACCAGGAACACGATGGGAGATCAAATTCGCTTGCTCTAGGGTGACCAGCCGATGCACCCGGTTTAGCTTAATTCCTCCTAACTCAATAGCCATGATTAGCTGCTCCCATAAAATCTACGGTATTCGCGACTGACTTTGCGAGCGATCGCGTCCATAATCTCATCTAAGTCCATTTCTGGTGTACCGTTGCGGCTGATCATATCTGTTTCAACCTCTGTTTCTAGCTTGCTGGGATCGGAAGAATGGGTAATAGGTAATGGGTAATCGGTAATAGGTAATGGCTGATGGGTAATAGGTAATGGGTAATGGGTAATGGCTGATGGCTGATGGCTGATGGCTGATGGCTGATGGCTGATAGCTGATGGCTGATGGCTGATAGCTGATGGCTGATGGCTGATGGCTGATAGCTGATGGCTGATGGCTGATGGATCACTGGAAGTTTGAAGAGCCTGGGGTGATGCAATATCAATATCCGCACCCAAGGGAAACCTCTGCAAGGTTTCGGGACTCGCACCACTAATTTCTTCACCACTCCCATAGTCATCAATCAGTTGATCGGGAGTTGCGTTGGTAAATAGTACTTGATCTCCGTTATCCTCCAAGTCCTCCGGATCTACTAGGTTTGAGTACAACGTGGGATCAGAGGCACTAACCAGATTAGGGTTTGCTAAATCTAGCTGTTCCTGGGAAGGTAATAATTCGGCCAGTTCTTTCAAACCCTGAACATTACTCGAATGCTTTGGTAAGACTACTTCTTCATTCCTGCCCAGAGTCGGTTTTTTAGATATAGGTTGGGTTGAGGGAGCAAAGGAGGAAGAACGGAAGAGTTCTTCATCTAGGGTCAGCTCCTGTGCAGGAGTAGTTGTGGGCACTTTCTGCCCTCTGCCCTCTGCCTTCTGCCTTCTGTTAAGAGTCTCTGTAGGCAGTATTGGTAATGGTGGCTTAAACTCCCCATCTGTATGCGCCAGTTCCTGTGCAGGGGGAACCTTCTGCCCTGTGCCCTCTGCCTTCTGCCTTCTTGTAGCCCCTGATTCCACCCTAGACAATACATCCCCTGAAGTAACAAAAACTTCGCTATTATTCCCCTTGCTTACTTGATCTCTACGGACTGGTGTTGACCAACTATCCTCCATAGTTGGATTAGGAGTTGCTAAACCTTTTGGGATAAACCCTGAAGTCAGCCAGGTCTCCAAAGCTGTGAATTCCTCACCTAGCTGTCCAACCTGAGATACAACTTCCTCTAAACAGCGGATTTCAGAGCAATCCTCACTCGTCAAATAATTCCCAGCTAACCCCCCTGCGGTGTATTCACCAATCAAGGCTTGAAACTCACTACGTAGGGCTTCCCCAAGAGCGACGAGAGCGTTATTGATATTAGGAAAGCTTTCCCCAGGCATCGCCATGACTAATTTCTTCATCTAACATTTGTAAGTATATCGAGACTTGCCCCATGGTCATTGTTTGCACTTGTTGGGGAGTCCAGCCAAATGCACGGGCTAAACGGTAGCTGGCTTTTACCAATGGGGAAGCACTCAAGCCATTTAGGTTTTTTTTTCCGTCAACCCACTGATTTGTCTAATTTGAGCGATCAAAAAGTTAACCAACCCCAGATGCATCTTTTTGACTTGTTCTAAGGAAAGCGCTGGCTTTACCAGTGATTCCTTGATCATCAACAAGGGAATTAACCCTGGATCATTTTTCCCGGCTTTCATAATTAGCCCAAACGTACCAATAGTCAAAGGACGTAGCTGCACAACCACATCAGCCTCTGACTGCTGATTGCTTTGAGTAGGTTGCAAGATATGTGGAGGCACTACAACATTAAAGATAACGGTAGAACCAGCTAGGAGTTCTTCTGGTGTTGGTTCCATTTGAGCATTGAATTCATTAGTTATTTGTCATTGGTTAACTCTTTTCCTCTGCACTAATGCGTAAAGCTTTAAAGCTAACTCCTTCCATCACAAAATCATCTTCAGGTAATTGAAAACTCCAGCTTTCAAACTTAACACCAAACACAGTAAGGGTACTACTTTGGTCAGGAAAGGCTGGATTTTTCAGCGCAATTACGATATTAAAGGAAGGTTGAGGAATTGCGGCAACTGGTGGAGGACTTGTTGCTCCATCACCCAGCAGCAGCCGAATTAAAGCCCCATTAACATGAGCTCGTTGCACGAAGCCAGAAACATTGATATTTCCGGGACGCAACTCCGTTGGGAAACGCTTACCAATTTCGTGGTAAGGTCGTAACTCATTTTCTACCTTGACCGTTACGTTCTGTAAGCGCCCAACTATACTCGAAAATTCATACTCACCAATTAAACTATCCGCAAGTTTACCTTCTACTGACTCACTGTCATCGACAGCTAGAACTAACGAGGCATCAGAACCGCGAAAGACATTAACATTGGGCATACTAGTCCTCCTAAATATTTCCGAAATTTAAGGATTTTCATCCTTCGTTGTGAGGGCAGCTGATGGTGCGTGACTGTCTTTTTTTACTCGAGATACATCGTCACCTGGATAAAGTCGATGCTAAAGGTTGGCATTAGAGTCATGGTAACCATCACCTTCCCTTCTTTTTCTTGAGCGCGGGTTGCTGATACATCAAGTTGATAACTTACCAAGGCTTCATTATCTACCATGCGCGTCAAGAAAGCATTCAGGGTAGCTTTCATAGCTCCCCGCACTCGTTCATTATTCAACTTACCTATATAGGGATTGCAACTGCTACGAACTCCGTAGATTGCATAGTCTACAATCCGTCTGGTAGTGATTTGCTTCCAGGCTCCATCATCAGTGGTTATTCCCTTAACGATGCGAAATCCAGCCCGTTTTTCTACTGTTAAAACACGGTTTGTGACCAGTTTTTCCAGTTTTGCACTGTTAAATTCCGTAGTTAGACCTTCAATTGTTAGGGTTTTGTTAGTGGGACTGGTTTGTACAGGCAACGAAGAAAGCATCCCAGCCACAGCAGCAGCTAGGTAACTACCGGGTAGCTTGTTTTGCTTTCCTTGAGATGAAACCAAAATTCCCGGTGCTGTAAAAATGATGCGGTCATTATTGAGGGTGTGACCAGTAATAGTTTCTAAGCTATCTTTACCGTTGGTAAAGCCACTACCAATGATGCCAATGCGCTCTCGCTTGATTCCTGCTGTTGTCTTCAGGTGTCCCTCTAGAGCGGTTAACATCGCTGTTTTGCTAACATCTTGCCCAGCCAGTAGCACAATGTTAACGATTTCGTTTTCTAGGAGAGCTAAACTTCTTTTGTAATCGTCACTGGCGGCATCAGCACCATTGTTGCCTCCACTGAAGTTGGCATCATTTACGGGGTTTGGTTTTCCCGGTTTTATAGTCTCCTCAGCCTCCACCAAAGCGGATTTTTGATTAACCTCAGTCTTGAGTTCCTCAATTGTTTTTACTGAGTATGTTTCCTCAATTCTGTCCTGGAAGAGTTTGACTGTTATTTCTGTGTTAACTGTAACTGTAATCTTGATCTCATTGCCCCAATTACCAGGAGTTTTAGCTTGCAGCGTCAGCAATGTCTCCGAATCCGATTTCAATTCATATTTTGCCTTAGAGCAGCTTGACTTTGCAGCTGTCCGCACGGCATAAACTGTTTGCCCTCCATTTTGATAAATCAGCTCTAGAGCACGAATTAATGTAAGTTCATTTTTAGTCCCATCTTGCCACTCGTCACTTTTCCCAAAAATTTCCTTAGCTTCAGACAAGCTACCGAGCAATTGCACCTGGTCTACAAGTCCTTTTTCCGCTGTGCCAACAATTCCAATGTTCCCTGTAACTACCCCGCCAGGACTAATTAACCCCTGATCACGCACCTCAATGTAAGTGCCTGGTAAAACCATCGTCTGAGTCATGAAAACCTCCACAGGAATTCAACGATCATACTAATTATCCTGCGCACTTTAAAATTTTACTAGTGCATCACTACCATCGGATTCCAGAAGATAATTGCCCTGAAAAATTAGTTAAACTTTGTACCGGGTCTGAAATAGCCTATAATTAGGAGGTTTGTCCAGGGCAAAACCATCTAATTTTTTTATACAAATGACTAAAATTATGTACTGAGGATTTAACACGAGGATCCCTGTCTAAATAAGAAGTAGCGATCGCCATGGTAGTTTAACTTAACGATAATTCCTGTTATAGCAATTCTCTATGCCATGAGGTACAAAGGGATCCCCCGTTGGTCCCCCTTATCAAGGGGGACTTTTAGGTTTAAAAGCGTACCTCATAAATCCTAGAAACGCTATAGAATTATTTGCTCTGATCAGATCCTGATATCCTATTTCCCCTAAAGCCCTTATGTGCCCAGATGTTTCTATCCCTCAACCAGACCTCAGTAGCAATGGTTCAAACGTCCAAACCATGACTAATGTCAGGGAGTCAGTCTCACCACTGGTAAACTCAATTCCGCCATTGTTAGGAGCTTCTATAGTAGAGTTAACCAGCTGGATACAACAACAGGGACAACCAGCTTATCGAGGACGTCAGTTACACGGATGGATTTATCAAAAAGGAGTGCGATCGCTTTCTCAAATTTCTGTCTTTCCTAAACAGTGGCGTAACACCCTCGCCGATGTCCCCATTGGTCGGTCAACGTTACACTACCGCTTAGAAGCAAAGGATGGTACGGTAAAATACCTGCTCCAGTTATCAGATGGTCAAATTATTGAAACTGTGGGTATTCCCACACCAAAGCGTCTGACCGTTTGTGTGTCTTCCCAGGTCGGTTGTCCCATGGCTTGTGACTTCTGTGCTACTGGTAAAGGCGGATTCACTCGCAATCTAGCTCGCCATGAAATTGTCGATCAGGTTTTAACAGTAAGAGAAGATTTTCAACAACGAGTCAGCAATGTGGTGTTTATGGGTATGGGAGAACCCTTGCTGAATACCGAAGCTGTGGTAGGTGCAGTCAAGTCTCTTAATCAGGACCTGGGGATTGGAGCGCGATCGCTTACTATCTCAACAGTTGGTATTCCCGGTCGTATCCGCCAACTCGCTCAGCATCAACTACAAGTCACCCTTGCCGTCAGTCTACATGCCTCAAATCAGCAGCTACGGGAGCAACTGATTCCTAGTGCCAAGCACTATCCTCTCAAAGCACTATTAGATGAATGTCGAGACTATGTAAACTTAACAAGTCGCCGAGTGACGTTTGAATATATCCTTTTGGGTGGACTGAATGACTCTCAAAAACATGCTGTTGAGTTGGCTAAGAACCTGAGGGGGTTTCAGAGTCATGTCAATTTGATTCCCTATAACCCCATTAGTGAGGTAGATTACCAGCGCCCTAGTTACCGCAGGATTCAAGCCTTTGTTGAAGCTCTTAAGCAGCAACACATTGCTGTCAGTGTACGCCATTCCCGTGGTCTTGACAAAGACGCCGCTTGTGGACAACTTAGAGCATCTAGGAGTAATTAGAAGTAGAGAAGTAGTGTTTTGTGGAAGTGAAAAAAAAACACAAGGGATGTTTTCCTGACCCTTGTGTTAAAAACCTACCCTTGTGAGTTCGGCGTTGCTGAATCTTCGAATGAATAGGAGTAGAGTGGGCATCCTGCCTGCCTTCGAATGAATAGGAGTAGAGTGGGCATCCTGCCCGCCCGAAAATCTAAGGAACGGGCAAGATGCCCATTCCACGCAAGATGCCCATTCTACAAAACTCTTAAAATCATTCCCTTATTAAGCAACGCCGTGAGTTCGCCCCCTCACCCCCTCATTGCTTAAGCACTAGGAGCATAGATGCCAGGGGCATAAGCCTCAACCACCCTGCCAGTGCGAGAGCAGCTAATCATTAAATAATCACAGACGGGGCATTGAGTCTGGGTTAGGTGAGTGTTTTGACAATAAATCTTTTGAGCACTACTGCCACAATTAGGACAGTAAACGTTCTGTGTTATCTGCATGTTAAACCTTGTTTTATTCAGTCAGTTATTAAAAAATGACTGCCTCTAACAAGCACCGACCCTGGTTCAACCATCTACTAGTACCGCTTTGGTAAATTCAAAATGAATTATTCAAAATTCAGATCCCGGTGCGCTTTCCGTAGGCGAATTAAATTCGCCACGGGTCGCACCGCAAGCTGATGATGTAAGCTTTTCGTTGGTTTTGAATGGTAGCTTTACTTTATTTGTGCTGTCTTGTACTAGTTAGATATAACCACTCAACTGATTAATCTGGAGGCAGCAATCGTTAATCTTTCCTTAACTATTGTATTTAAGTCTTATTTTTTTGGGAATTAATTTAACAATACTTAGCAATAGTGTTTACATATTTTAATATTCCGCACAAATTGGCACTCCAAGACTAGGTGATTTTTATTAAAAATAAGCTTCTATCCTATTGATCCCTAATTGATACCTCATGATTTTATGTTATTTTTTATACAAATGATTGAGAATATCTACCGTAGATAAAACTAGTTTTATGACAAAAGATGTGAGATATGATACCGTATTCGGTTGATTACTTATCATATCCGAGATCGGGTAATTGGATCGGGTAATTGGTCATTGGTAGTTGACGATTCTCGATCCATCTGTTAAATGGGTTAACCAATCCGTTGCCCCATCTTCAATAGCAGACACTAGCATAAGCATATGCGCTACAGATGGTGCTACTTGAGGTGCCGTCAGCCGTGAGCTAAAAGCTCACGCTACTTGAGGTGCCGTCAGCTTAAAATAAACCTCGTTCGCGTAGCATGCCCATCGCGCAAACAGGATAATTTAATAGTTCGAGATTAATCAGAATTGAAAGTCTGGGGATTTGCGAACAGCTTTGTGGCACAGGCTTCGACGCTGTGACCCATCGCGCATAAGCTGATACGCGACACGCTGATAGCTGAATGCTTACACACTAGCAATCGCCCTATTGCTGGAAATTAGAGATGTCCGGACGGGATGGTTTGATGAAAAGTAAGAGTGTTATAGCACTACGCATTAAGCTTAGGACATTCCTAAACTCAGCAAACTTAGTCATAGCTTACTTCTGACTTCTGACTTCTAACTTCTGACTTGCGCGTAGCGCTATATAAGGGGATAGCTTGGTAAAATTTGGGCAGTATGGTGGTAGAGATCTCAGTAAATAGACTACTTAAGTATTAATTGCAAACAGACTATCTGATCAATTAACACTTCTTAACTAATAATGAATAAACACTATATCTTTTTTACCAGAAGTACTTTACCATTACCCAATGCTGCCCACTTAGTTCATGATGTCAATTCCGCCAATGCTGCTGCTAACCTTGGTTATTCTACTGTTTTAGTCTATCTCCACCCCCCAGAGAAATCCCTAAATCCCTTAGACTGGGTTTATCCCTTTAGGCTCCAACAGCCACCGGAAAACGTGACCAAGTTTTACAGTATTCAGGATCAGCTCAAGGTGGCTCCCCTAGCTATGCCTTGGCCCATTGGTCACATCAAAGGCAAACTGACTAGCCCCAGCACAATCGTTTGTCGTTACTATTTTCCAATTCATATTTTTCCCCATACTCAAATCTTACACACGTTGGATTGGAATTTAGTCAAAACAGCCATCAAGCATGGTATACCAGTCATTTATGAGCGGGAACATTATAAAAAAAGTGACTATGATCAATCCATTGTCCAAAACCCACTTTTTCAAGTCGCAGTCACCGTAGCTGATAATATTCGGGACGATATGATTCGTAGGGGTATGCCCCCAGAAAAGATTATCAAACTCCATAGTGGCTTCAATCAGTCTTTTTTAGTAAGACAACCAGAACAAGCCTCTGAATGGCGCAAAAAACTTTTGGTGGATAACCGCCAAAAGTTAGTGGTCTATTCAGGAGGACTCTATCGCTTCAAAGGGGTAAACTTATTAGTTGATGTTGCTAAGGAATTACCACAGATTCAATTTGTCTTTGCTGGTGGCAATGAATCTCAAGTACAGTCTTATCAGCAGCTAGCTAAAGAAAAACAAGCTAACAATGTTACCTTCTTAGGTTATATTCCCCACCAGCAGCTTCCCAGCTTACTCCAAGCTGCTGATGTTTTGGCTCATCCTCACTGTTCTGGTGAGGCGGCTAGCTTTACCTCTCCTCTGAAGCTCTTTGAGTATATGGCTTCAGGAACTCCGATTGTGGCAACGGAAATTCCTCCGTTGATGGAATTTAAATCGTCCAGTGCTATTGCTGGCTGGTGTCAACCAGATAACCCAGCTCAATTGACTCGTTGCCTCCAGCAGGTATTAGAAACCTATCCCAGAAACGTGAATGGTTATGCTGCTCAAATTGAGTGGGGGAGTCAGTTCTCTTGGGAAAATAGAATGGCCAAAATTAT
Source organism: Moorena sp. SIO3E8 (assembly GCF_010692445.1). NCBI lineage: Bacteria > Bacillati > Cyanobacteriota > Cyanophyceae > Coleofasciculales > Coleofasciculaceae > Moorena > Moorena sp. SIO3E8. The sequence continues at coordinate 70,254 of NZ_JAAHHM010000008.1, forward strand.
GAGCAATGTAGCAGAATATATGCATCCTATAATATCTGATTAATACGGTTACATTTAGGGTTAAAGTAAGCATTTAGCTATTAGCTAATGGGCTACAGATGGTGCTACTTGAGGTGCTTTTGAATCAAAGAGGTAAGCATTCGTTTAATCTCAGTTAAGTCAAAGCGCTTGTGGCCTGTGCCACAAAGCACCTCAAGTAGCGTGGCCAAGGGCTTTTCACCAGACTTTCAATTCTCATGAATCTCTCAATAATTAAATTATACCCAAAGAGGTTTATGTTAAACTTTTGGCGTAGCGTGAGCCATTCGCGTAGCTTGGCCAACGGCCAAGGCTCACGGCTGAGCACTGATGGCTGAGCACTGATGGCTGACAGAGGAGTACCCACCAGCTCCTGATAAGTGGGTATAAATAAACCCACTTACTGATCTCAATTTCGGTTATGCTTACTAAAAATACTTATAGATCTCGAGAGCTCGAGATCGGGGGATGATATGATGAGGATATCAGCTAAAGAAGAGGAAAGAATAAGACATGACCACATGACCATGTCAGCCTCCTTCACCTGATCGTTTCATGTCTAATCTAAGGACTTTATTAAAAACATTCTAAGATAAGTTTATCAAGGATCAGTTAACTAGATAGACTCATGACAATGCCCAACTTTTTAATCATAGGTGCAGCTAAGGCTGGAACTACTTCAATTTATCGATATCTAAAGCAGCATCCGCAAATCTACATGAGTCCTGCCAAGGAACCTAGGTTTTTTGCTTTTGAAGGTGAAAATTTAGATTTCCGTGGGTTAGGAGATGAAAAAGAAGCTGATTTCATTGTCACTAATCTTGACGCCTATCGTAACCTATTTAAAAAAGTAAATAATCAAGTAGCTATTGGGGAAGCATCTACAAGTTATCTCTACATTGCGAAATCTGTTGAACGCATAAAGTACTACATTACCTAAGGCAAAACTGATCGCCATTATTCGAGATCCAGCATAAAGAGCCTATTCCAACTATTTACATTTAATCAAGCAAGAGCGCGAACCACTGGATTTTGCTGAAGCTCTTGCCCAAGAAGAGGAGCGGATCAAAAATAACTGGTGGTCTTTCTGGTACTATAAACAACGGGGACTTTACTATGTCCAACTAAAGCGTTATTTTGATGCGTTTGACAAAAGCCAGATAAAGGTTTATCTATACGAATATTTGACTAATAATTCTCTAGGTATGCTGAAAGATATGTTTGTTTTTTTGGAGATAGACGATACCTTTACCCCAGATATATCTGAAAAAGTTAGGCAAGCTCCTCGCCTTCCCAAGAACAAAGCGTTGGAATCATTTTTGAACCAACCGCACCCAGTTAAATCAATTCTAAGTCCATTGCTTCCTACTGGCCTAAGGGATAAACTAGTTAACAAGATTAGATATTTAAATCGTGGTAAACCTAAGTTAGCACCAGCAGTGCGGAAGCAATTGATTGAATTCTATCGCGAGGATATCCTCCAGCTTCAAGATTTGATTGGTCGGGATATTTCCCAATGGCTAAAGTGTTGAACATTAAGTGAACAAGTAAGTTGACAATTATAAGTTGACAATTAAGTTAAGTAAGTTAAGCTGTAAGCATTCAGAAGTCAGCCGTCAGCCGTGAGCTAAAAGCTCACGCTGCGCGAACAGCTTATTTTATTCAAAAGCACCGATTGCGCTACTTAAGGTGCTGGGCGAATAGTAGTACCTCAAGTAGCGCATAGGCTGATAGCTGATAGCTGAATGCTTACGTTAAGCTTAAACTAAGCTGATCAAATTATTATCAACTTAAACTTGATGAGTTAGGGAATTAAGCTATGTCCAAAACTATGGACAAAAAAGTTATCGGTATGATAAGTAGCTATAAGGCACTGAAACCCAGTCCTGTTGATTGGCTATGGAAGCAAACCCCTCGTCCTTTGGGGGTTTGGAAAAATATTCAAATGATAGCTACTGCACCTCAACCGGATTTTTTACTGCTATACAACTTTAACGAATTTTCTGACATCGAACCACGATTACCCAAATTTGGCAACTTTTTTGGGCTAGCTCACAAGCCCCCTGAGCCGAAAGTCCCAGATCTCAAGACTCTCTTGCGGGGAGTGCCAAAAGAACGGATTATTTCTTTGGTGCGGGAACCTCCATTCCCAGAACGGGAAGAGATCCGAATTAATGAATATAAACAAGCTCAGGAATACTGTGGCTATGTATGTGGTCCTGATGATTTTGCGCCCATTCCTGACTATATGCCTGCTATTTCATACCACAACAATTCGTTTCGTGAATTGAATGAAATGGGAGCACCTGAAAAAACTCGTTCTTGTTGTTGGATTACCTCCGGTATTGCTCGTACGGCTAATCATCGTCAGCGTTTGGCGTTTTTGAAGCTGTTGAGGGACAGTGATCTAGAATTTGACGTGTATGGACGGGATTTGCCAGACTGGGTAAACGGATATGGAAAAGTAGGGAATAAGTGGAATGCGATGGCTCCTTATTACTACAACCTGGCGATTGAAAACTATGCTGGTAATGATTGGTATGTGAGTGAAAAGTTGTGGGATGCTTTATTAGCGTGGTGTTTACCCATCTACTATGGTGGTTCTGGTGCTGATAAATTATTGCCTCCAGGAAGCTTTTTGAGACTGCCAAGTGAGGATGAAAAGGGTTTAGCTTACATTCAGGAAGTGACCGCTACACTGGATGCATGGCATGAGGCTCTAGATGCGATCGCAGAAGCACGTCAAATCATTTTACATGAGTTGAATTTACTCAACTTCTTGTCTAAGGTAGTGGAAAAACTGGGGTAAGTCTAGATGAGCACAGGAATTTATACATTAGCTAATGATGTGGTTTACGACCAACTGGTAGCACTGCTCAATAGTATAGAAGTTAATGCTGGCAAAGAGACTCCAGTTTGTGTGATTGCCTACAATGATCAGTTAGACAAGGTCCGTCAAGACATTGCCACCCGAGATAATGTAATCTTGCTGGATAATCCAGAACTATTTGTCCGTTGGGAAGAGTTTTCCTACCGTGTCTGGAAAACTCACCCCTCAGCCTTACAAGAATGGCAGGCACAAGGCATGAAGACGAAATTTTATCGGGTTGGTGAAAATCATCGTTACTGTGCCTTTGATCCAGAGAGTCCATTTGAAAAATTTATCTATCTCGATGCTGACACTCTGCTGATGAATTCGTTAGATTTCGTCTTTAAGCAGTTAGATGAGAGTGATTTTGTGGTTTATGACTTTCAGTATAAAGACCCAGCACATATTTTTAACGTAGGCTCACCGAAGTTACTAGAAGTATTCGATGAATCCCAGATTAATTCAGAAATTTTCTGTTCCGGATTTTATGGGGCTAAGCGAGGATTATTTCCTGAAGAGCAGCGAGAATGGTTAGTTTCTAAATTAGCTAATGGGGAAGCAGAGGTTCTGTATAAGCGAGCCCCTAACCAATCTGTACTCAACTACATGAGGATGAGGTCTGGGTTATCAATCCATAATTTTGCTGTGAGTTTGCCTAAAGATAAAAGAACCGGTAATTCGGTAACATCTCCTCACTTTGAGGTTCGGGATAATCTACTTTATGATCATGGGAATCGCCTGACTTATCTCCATTACATTGGAATCAAATCAAAAGTTTTCAATAAACTGTGTGCTGGGGAAAATATCGACTTTCCCTACCGGGATATTTTCTTACATTACCGATATTATCATCAACCCGAAAAACGTCCTCAGTTTACTACTAAGGCTAAACCTTACAACCAGCCTCCTAGTTTAACCACTAAAGTATTCAAGAAGTTAGGATTGAGTCGTTGAGGCAGATTTTATGAATCGTGGAATTTACATCACTGCTAATGACCGGGTGATTGAGCAGTCTATTGCGTTACTAAATAGTATCCGCTCTTATGATAGCGATACCCCAATTGTTTTGATTCCCTATGATGACAATTATCAAAAGGTGGCTCAAATTCTGAAAGAGTCCTATGGGGTAGAGATTTATCCAGATTTGGCATTTATCGAACGCCTGTCTACTAAGCTACACGAAATTTTCGGGGAAGGATTTTTTGCTAGACCGAATCAGTTCCGCAAACAGGCTTGCTGGTTTGGAACCTTTGATGAATTTATTTATATCGATACCGATATCGTTGTTTTTGAGAAGATAGCAGATACTCTTGACTACCTGGCTGACTATGATTTTATTTGCTGTGATTACCAGCATGTCGGGGGAATCACTAATGTTTTCACCCCTAAAGTTATTGAAGATAATATTTTTAGTGAAGCGGAACTGAAGGATATCTTTAATGGGGGGTTTTGGGGAGCCAAGAAAAATAAGATTAGTGAAGAAACTTTATATGAAACCTTTGCTGAGTGTGCGGCTCATCCCGAGTATTTTGACTTTTCCCAGAAAACCTCCGATCAGCCGATTATCAACTATATGATATTGAAGCAGATGCACCACCGATTTAATATTGTGCGTAGACCAGGGGGAGCTCCAGGAAATTGGGCAGGTAGTAAACAATTTCAAACCCAAGGAGTACGACTTATTGATCCAAATTTGAATCAACCCCTACAATATCTACACTGGGCTGGTATTCGTATTCAGCCTGGTTGTCCTTATTGGGATATCTGGAAACATTACCGCTATTTGAATGAACCTATGCCAGAGGATGAGTCTTTGCAGCCTAAAACTCAGAAGAGCTTATGGGAACAAATTACCAACAAATTACACAAATCACTGAAAAAGTAAAGCGGATTTAGTCCTAAAAAGGTGACAAAAAGGGTTAATGAAGTAGTCTCAGATGTCAGTTTGATGGTAAGTTACTCACAACTTCTTCTGTAAAGTCCGATGCCGGAGGAGCAGAAGAAGTTGAGTCGGTGCTCATTAAACCGAAATCTGACGATAAATAAAGTACTAAGGTGAAGGTGATAGCTAAGATAAGTTTTTCCAACATTTTACACTCCTCTAGTCGCAACGTCATCTAGTAGTAACGTTATTAAGTAGTTACCCCTATCTTCAGTATCCTGAATTTTTCGTGGATCGTGGGTGATCCTACGGTAATAGGGGTTGTGACAATTGTCATAACTTTAGGTGACGTAAATCATCGACAAAAAGTTTCTTTTGTGCCAATAAAAATAGGTAGAGAGTTGGTTCACTCACAGATGGGGTGATGGGGTGATAGGGGGATGGGTGATGGGGTGAAGTTAATTCAAGTTAATTCAAGTACGGCGAAGGATTTGGGTGATCTAATGATTTTGCTGCCAGTATAGTTGTGTCAAAATATTTTCTCCTAGTCATACTTTCTCAAGTTTGTGAGAAATCTCAGGATTACTAGTTAAGTTTTTGAGCCTCTAGCGGCAGCACTGACCCAATCGACTAAAAAGGTCAAAATCACGAAACATGCGCAGCGTTACCACTACACTGCTATAGTCAAAGCTGCTCAATTGTTCGGTCAGCAACAGACCTAACCCTCCAGCTACGACTTACCGACCATGACAGTCTCCCGGATCCAGACTTCCCAGCGATAGAGGATATAAGCTAGGAAACGGGGCAAGTTAATCGGCAATATTCCATAGAGAAATAGCAGGGTTCCTGGAGTTCCCTGGGCTTTCAAGGCTTCTAAAGGAGGCTTTTCCAGGTTTTCATTGGTTTCTGTCATTAATCTGCCTAGAATACCGAGGTTGTTTAATCCCAGTGCGATCGCACCGGGTAAAATTCCAGGAAACAGGACAAACAGCGCTACTATTGCCCAAATCGGTGGGGGAATGGCTCGGCAAAACAGTAGAACTATCCGAGGCACGCACCAGTATTGTCCAACCTTGTACCGACGCAATAGTTAATGCCTTGGGATTGGGATTGAGCAATCCACCGGGAAGGATAAAATTATGGGCTGCTGGAAAAGACAGAACATAGAAAAATGTCCACAGTTGCTCGTAACGCAGGGACTGTAAACTCAGAAACATCTGATAACCTAATCCTCCAGCACCAATAATCCCCAGTACTGTTGCTGAGCGAATGGCACAATCAAAGCGATAGACAGTGTAGGAAAGAAGATTTAAAAAGGCTTGGGGAATCAGACTGTACAGAAGTGCAGTTAAGGGGGATACGCCACTATTGAGCAAAGCCATTAAGGGTTCCCGTGGCGTTTCATCCAGAATTTTTGATTACTTGTCGATTGATATTGGCAGTACGCCAGCAACAATGTTAACGCCGGGAGCGGACAAGTATGCGATCGCTGCTAAACCCGTCCCTAAGTTTTTGGCAGCTTGGTAGAAAATCGTGGCAGGAGTAACACAGAAGCCAAAGCGACCTCTGAGCCTTGGTATCGTTGGTAGTGGGGCAGGGGGAGTATAATTGGCACTGAATGTACAAAAGAAATTACATAAACTATTGCATCAACGATTGACTAATGATTCCCACCCCAGTAATAATTTACAAATTCACCTGTTCCATCGAGGCACTAAACTGTTACCCCATCACAATTCTTGGGTCAGCAACCACTTAAAAAAAATTTTATTACAGCGGGAAATTCAGCTTCATTTACTCGAACGTGTCAGCCAAATATCTCCCCATTTCGATCAGAATCAACTGAATCAATCGATAGCAAACAATAATAGTGACAGTGCTCATTTAGACCCCCAATTACTACCCCAATTACTAACGGTAATCTGTGACTCTGGATTAAAGCTAGAATGCCATCATGTCTTTTGGGTCACTCAAGCTTCGGCTCCGAGTTGGATTAAAGCCTCAGGATTAACCACAGATGAGCGAGGATTTATTCTCGTGGCTGATACCCTCCAATCAATTTCCCACCCTCATATCTTTGCAGCCGGTGATATTGCTACTATGCAAAATTACCAACGTCCCAAAGCGGGGGTATTTGCCGTTCGTCAGGGCAAGCCGTTATTTAAAAACCTGCAACGAATTGTATTAGGAAAAAAACTTATCCCCTCTCCATCCCTATAGTAAGACGAGTGGGGAGTCCCGCTAACAGCGCGTTAATTTAACGTATTAATTAAACTCCCCAGGCAAGATTCGAACTTGCGACCAATCGGTTAACAGCCGACCGCTCTACCGCTGAGCTACTGAGGATTGCCAAACAATTGCTCTTCACATCTACTTATTATAATCATACAGTACAAAGTCTGGCAAGTACTTTCGCAAATTTTTTTGAAATCACTGTGGTGTCGGGAGTTTTGAGTACAAGGCAAAGTAAACAATAAATAGTTAACACTAAGCAGTCAAGTAAATATAAGCCAGTCAGTAGTCATCAGTCAGTAGTCACCAGTCAGTAGTCAACAATACTATCCTAATCGTTGACTTCTTGCCACTGTAGCCCATGCTTGAGTGGGGAACGGCTTGATTCAACGTTGACCTTGAGCAACGGTTTTTGGTTAACCCCTGATTGCCTTTGTTTTTCTAACACTGCTCTAGCTAATGCAGCTTGTCGTTCCACTTCTTCCTTTAAATGCTGCTTACGGGAATACTCAGCTATCTTGATTCTCGCTTTCTGGTAGGTGGGGGTTTCTTTAGGGATTTGAGACAAATACACTAGCGCTTGAATAAAGTTACCCTGTCCTCCTTGTTCATAGGCTTCTTGTAACAAATACTCTGCTCGAATCTGTTGCTTTTGCTGATATTCCTTCAGCTTTGGTTGGACTTTAGCACCGGTGGGGGTTTCTGGATGGATTTGTTCGAGTAGTGCGATCGCATTGCTAAAGTCTTGGGCTAATGCTTGTTTGTAGGCTTGCTTTAATAACCCTTGGGCTTCTGCCTCAAGGCGAGGTTTTGCCTTCTTGACTAAGGGCTCCATCTTCTTTTGCCAAAAGCCAATTGAGGGCATTTTATCGTATCCCTCAAGCACATCTGACCATCGTTCTTGATAAAAGGCTTGCTCTGTAGCCTTAAATAGAGCTTCAGCACCTTGCCATTGTTGCTGCCACTGTTGAACCGTATTTAGAGATTGTTCATAGATCAGACTATCGCTAGGAATCGATTCTGCTAGTGCGATCGCTTCCTCCAAATCACCGGCTTGATAGTGTTTGATTGCCTTTTGTAGAATATCAAATTCAGAACGAGACGCAGAAGCATTCAGTAGAGCATAAAGTCCGATTAAAATCGCTATACCATTTGAGCTTGCTGCTCCGACTCCGATTCTTTTCAGTAAAGGTGGCAATTTTGGCCAGCTATATAGGGCGAATTCCCGTACATACACTTTCCAATGTAATTCCGGCTCATAATTGCTAATTTCTGATTCGTTATTACTAGTTTGTGAGTCTTGAGTGCTGAGTGTTTCCTGCTCAGTTTTGACTCCTGAGTCAGACAATGGCGCTGCCTGTTTTAATTCTTGTGAGCTAGACTCCCTAGTCAGTGCTGAGTCTTCAATGGTAACCCTTGAGTCAGACTGAGTATCCAGCACGCTTAATTCAAAAGTGTCATTGTCACTAAACTCGATACTGAGTGCTGAGTGCTCGGTTATCAGTTCTGAGTCAGACTGAGTATCCAGAACCTTGAATTCAAGAGTGTCATTGTCACTAAACTTGATACTGAGTGCTGAGTGCTCGGTTATCAGTTCTGAGTCAGACTTAGCAATAGATACTTTTAACTCAGGACTTTGAGTAGACATGAGTGTTTTAAGTACGATTAATGCATCATTTGCTGACTGATAACGCAATTTGCTGTTGTAAGAGACCATATGGTTGAGTACAAACGCCATTTTATCGCTAACCGATACATGGTTTCGCCAATGAATCTCACCAGTCTCAGGGTCAGCCAATTGCATTGGGGTCATGCCTGTGAGGGCGTGAATCGCAATCATTCCTAGGGAATAAATGTCACTGTTAGGAAAGGATTGACCAGCAAGTTGCTCTGGGGGTATGTAGGCGAAGGGACGAATTGTGCTGGATGCATCAGACCATGGATACTCGGTCAGATGGGCTTTGATTGGCTTTGAATTAATCAGCTCAGCAGCACCAAAGTCAATCAAAACTAGCCTACGGTCTGACCCTCGTCTGATTAGGTTATTGGGTTTGAGGTCTCTATGAATTATCCCTTGGCGGTGAATAAATTCTAGAATGCCTAGAACATCTTCTAATAGTTCAATGCACTGGTTTTCGCTAAAGCGTTTATTACTGTTTTGGCTGATTGGCAGTTCAGTACTAAGAGTTTCTCCGACAATTAAGTTTTGAACTAAGTAAAATCCCTGGTGATCTTCAAAATAATCAACTAGACGGGGAATTTGGTTATGGCTGCCCAGTTTGATCAAGGTTTGAGCTTCATTGAGCCAGAGACGTTTAAGAAATTGCCATTTTTGAGGATCATCGCTTTTGGGCTGAAGATACTTAATCACATAGCGGGGATGGCCTTGTTGTCGGGTATCCTCTGCGATATAGGTTTTGCCAAATGCCCCAGCACTTAAAGATTCAATGATTTTATAACGCCCGTTGAGGAGCTTTCCCCATAAGGAATGATTTGGATTAATTTTCAAAGAATTTTTTCCTACCAGAATCACTTCTATTTAGTTTTTTTCAAGAAACCAACAGTGTTTCCGGAATTAGTGGTTTACAGAAGTAATTAGATTTGCTGTAGTGTCACCCGGTAGGAAATCGGATGTAAGCAATCAGCTATATTCAATCAGCTATATTAAATAAGATATATTCAATCAGCTATCAGTGATCAGCCATTTTAATGATGGACGTTGCTCCCGTTGCGGGATGATCTGAAAATTGTTGACAACCCCAAAGCTTCCACTCTTCACCCCTCTTCCCTCTCCCGATTTTGTCCTCATTTGCTACAACAGAAAACAACTGGGTATAAAAACTATATGCCAGGATAGATATTAGATGTGTGTTCTTCGGTGGTCATCATATTCGCTTCTTAAACATGGACAGTTGAAATTAGCACTATGAGTAAGGATTTAGACTTTAGCCCCCAGGGCTATGAAATTAAACAAGAGTTAGGACAAAATCACGCTGGGGGTAGAGTCACCTACCTGGCGACACAACTGGAGACTCAGCAACCTGTTGTGATTAAGCAGTTGCAGTTTTCCCAATTAGGCACTAGCTGGGCAGAATACGACACTTATGAACGAGAAATTAAACTCCTGCAGCAGCTCAATCATCCTAGTATTCCTCGCTATATCGATTCTTTTGACACTCCCACTGGATTTTGCTTAGTCCAAGAATATAAACCAGCACCTTCCCTCGCCGAAGATTACCAGTGGACACCACAAGAAGTTAAGCAAATTGCGATCGCGGTCTTGGAAGTCTTGGTTTACTTGCAACAGCGCCAACCTCCTGTGATTCATCGAGATATTAAACCAGAAAATATTTTGGTTGATAGACAGGGCAACTTGAAGGTGTATCTAGTAGATTTCGGTTTTGCCCGGATAGCAGGTGGGGATGTGACCCTCAGTAGCGTTGTTAAAGGTAGTGTAGGGTTTATGCCACCAGAGCAGATGTTTAATCGGCAATTGACCAAAGCATCTGATCTGTATAGCTTAGGAATAACCCTGATTTGCTTGCTGACAGGGACAAAATCTAGCGAAATCAACACCTTAGTTGATGAGAATTATCGGATTAATTTCAAACCACTGTTGCCCAAGCTAAATCCCCAGTTTATTCATTGGCTCCACAAAATGGTGGCACCTAACCTCAAACATCGCTATCCCGATGCAGCAACTGCCCTAAAAGCCCTGAAGCCGATTGATGTGGTGAATGATGTCACTCCTCTAAAAACACTGTTGCAGGCTATACAACCAACAAAAGCAGTAGTCAAACTTGCCACCCTCAGTCTTGTGGCTGCTTCTTCATCGGCTATAACCTATGCCTGGATCACCAGTCCAGCCAGACAGTTGCTAACCAGTGGAGAATGCCAAGGCTGCAATCTCCCAAATATCAACCTACAGGATAAGAACCTCAATAAAGCTAAGCTGGAGGGGGCTAATCTGAGTGGTGCCGACCTAGAGGGGACTAACCTGTGGAAAGCTAACCTCAAGGGGGCTAACCTGTCGGGAGCTAACCTCAAGGGGGCTAACCTAAACGGTGCTCTCTTGCATGGTGCTAACCTGGGCGGAGCTAACCTCAAGGGCGCTAACTTAGACATCAAGAGGGCTAAGCGCTGGCGTATTAACCTCAAGGGCGCAACTATGCCTGATGGCTCTTTACATAAGTAAGCTGTTATGCATGAAAAATGCCGGAAGCATTCAGCGGTCAGCGGTCAGCCGTCAGCTTAAAAGAAACCTTAGCACCTCAATTAGGGTGCCCATAGCCCATAGCCCATAAGCTGATAACTGATAACTGATAACTGATAACTGATAACTGATAACTGATAACTGATAGCTGATAGCTGATAGCTGATAACTGATAGCTGATAGCACCTCAAGAAGCGTGGGCGTAGCGCATTAGCTGATAGCTTACAAAATGCTTAACAGCAAGGGAGAAGGCAGAAGGTATAAGGCAGAAGGGACAAGAGTTTCAGCTTTTTTTCCTGATCTAAGCAAAGGTCGTTTCAATGGGCGATAGCTTAGTCCGATCCTGTCTGGTTGAATACTTATCATTCTGGGTTTTTCGTCAATTGAAAATCGATAATTGAAAATTAACAATTAATAATTAACAATTAACGATTGATTAACCGTAAGCATTCAGCAGTCAGCAATCAGCAGTCAGCCATTAGCCCTTGGCCACGCAACTTGAGGTCCCAAAAGCCAACGTAACTCAGCATTATTCCAATGCTTACCTGTTGTCTTGATGCAGTCGCTCATGGGGGAAACCCCCTGTTCCCTTGCTGCATCGCTTATTCAAAAGCTGAACGCGCACGCGTGGGCGTAGCGCTAATCGCTGATAGCTGATAGCTGAATACTTACGATTAACCTAAATATCAAGTGATTAACCTGATTCGAGATGACTAGTTAAATTGAAAGATGTGACCAGAACGAGCACGAGAGTATTTCACTGTTGCTATCTGGTTAGAGGAGCGATCGCGTACTGTGATCAATCCTGATTTATTGCTCAACTGCATAGAGGATTGAGTTAAACGGGTGATGGGGAAGCGCTTAACTTCTAAGGGCTGAAGAATCCCACTCAGGAGTTGGGGACGACCTAGTTTATCTGCCATCTCCCAGCCAGTGAGGTCAATGGCTTCACTGGTAACATTCTTCAACTCAACCCACTCCCTTCCCCCTTCATCGGAGCCTTCAGGATTAGGTAATGCCGCTACGACTACCACAGGACCATCATTCTTGATGATACCCTCTACTCGCACAACTTTTGTACCATCCTCTTCTTTTGTGCCATCCTTGCTCAGGAAGATGGGAAAGAAGGAACGAATAAACTCGCCACGGCTACCATTGGGATTGGTACTGCGGTAGAGGACTAAATCGTAAGTGGCATCATTGATAGTAATTCGAGCCTTGTCACGAATTTTGCCGTAGACACTTTCATAATAGGCAACGGTTGCGAGCGCGATTTCACATTCAGGGCTTGGTCCAACAAAAAATCCGCCTTTCTTCTTGAACAATTTAGCAATAACATTGCCTCGAATATCAGTCACATTTTGGGTCATTTGTAACGTGACAACGTTGGGATTATTCGGTCCTTGATTACCTCGTAAGTCATACTTGTAGCCGAGAAAATTAACTCTATGATTTTGTTCATCAAGGTAGAATTTTACCCATGAGTGATAACCAGAAATGCTGCCAAGGGTTTCTCGTTGATCTCCAGAGCGGATATTGTATTTTCCTTCTCCAACAAATACATGCTCAAAGCCAGAAGCAAAGTGAGTTGATTTGCCCCTGAAGTAATTGGTGTAGAGTTCAAACCAGATGCGCTGTAGCTTGAGTCTAAATTGCTGCTCCGAAAGAGTTTCACCTAACTCTTCGTTAATATACTTTCGGGCAAGCTGTATCGGTTTTGTAGACATAATCAGAGAAATAAAATCTAACTGCTCATGTTCTTCTTCTTCAGGAGTAACTTCTGGGTCAACAGAGCGGATAGCGTAGTTATCTAAGAGTTTAATGAAACTGCTATAAGTGCGGGTTTTATTCAATTTGTCTTCATTGACTTTATAGAATAAGGGTCGGGTGGCTAAGTCAATTTCCCGTTGACCACTAGCTTTGACCTGCTCATCTAATAGAATGTCAGCAGTTTCGTCTTCCCATTCTCCGGAACTAGTGCGAGTGCTAACCGAGAATTGGTTTTCGTCACTTTCCCAAATTTGTTGATAAATATTGGTTTCGCTCATTTCTCTATTTTATAAGTCCAATGATGTAAAGGTTGTTGAGGATATCTATGCCAAGTTGAATGATATACGGTCAACGGTCAACGGTCAATAAATTTATTCTAGGCTAAGGATTTTCAGGAAACAGCACCCTTGAGGGTACTTTTTTATTGCTCCTGAAGCAGGGTATAATCTCAAATTTGATTTGTAGTTATACTCAAATCTTGCACCATTCTCAATAAGCTTGGTTCATGTAGGGTGGGCAGTGCACCAGACAGATAATGAAGCTTGCGTGCGACGTGAAAGCGTCTGAATGAATCGAAACCTGAAATGGTTTTCTGAGGAGTGCATCCCTCAGCCTGCCGAGATGAGAGGGGAAGAGTAATCGGAACCTGTGTGCAGATTCTCGATAAAATCCT
>NZ_JAAHHM010000080.1:0-27759 GCF_010692445.1 Moorena sp. SIO3E8
GACAACCCATTCTAATGTAGAGGTACCACTGACAAGAGATTCCGTCGCGAGGAGCCGGATGAGGGGAAACTTTCACGTCCGGTTTTGGAGACGAGTCAGTAAGGTGACTTACTGGCTTAGTTTAATTACCGAGTAACCGAAGCAATAGCTGGTGTTGGTAAGAAGCCTACACTGAACCTGTAAAGGTCAGTGTAGGAGTATGTCACATAGAGCTTGATGGATGACCTGTTTTTGCTCAGAATCGTATCTCCAGCGCTGCAGAAATTCTTGGTAGTTGCCAACTCCAGTAAGGGCGCTTTGCCTTAACTGTTGAGCAATGTCAAACAGGCTTGGCATATTTAGTTGTTTAATGAGATTAGCACTACGCGATCGCACTCGGTCTGATCCTTGAGCCATGTCTTCTTTGCCATTGCGGCGATGGTTCAATCCCATTGCCGCTGACATAGCTAAATTTTTGACTAACAGTTCCGCTACGATGTCGGGAGATGACTCTAGAGCTGTGATCACCTCTGGTGAGGGATTGTCGGCTAAGGTGCTGTCACTGGTAAGGTAGGTGACAAAGAAGCCTCTAGCACCATTTTTGGTTTTGACTAAGGATGCGATCGCATCGGTAATTTCTGGCGATTTTAGTTCCCCTGTTGCCATTTTGGTCATTATCGATTCGGTGAATGCCATTGCATCATCAAACGTGACGGTTTCTAGAATCTCCATGGAAGTTCAGAGGCTAGCTCAATAGTAGGTCAGTTTCAATTTGAGCACAATTTTAATAAAACCGCAGATAGAGATTTTACTATCAATCCCCCAAAGTTATCAGCGGTCAGCGGTCAGCGGTCAGTGGTCAGCGGTCAGCTAATTACTGATTACTGATTACTAATTATTAATTACTCAGGACTTACGCGGTTAACTTGATTTCGCCCCCCTAGCCCCCCAATTCTGGGGGGTAATGATGTCAAAGTCCCCCAGAATTGGGGGATTTAGGGGGCAAATGCGTAAGTCCTGTTACTCATAGCTGATAGCTGATAGCTGATAGCTGATAGCTGATTACTGATTGCTGATTGCTGATTACTTACAAACCAAACCCTAACTCTTGACAATTGCTCCAAAATCTGCTAACACACGAGCATGATTCCGCAACAATCCCAACAAATTCAAGCGATTAGTGCGAATATTGGGGTCAGGATCCATCACCAATACACTCTGGTCACCATCAAAGAAAGTGCTAACCGTAGGAGCAATCTCTTCTAGTGCTTCGACTAATTTCTGATAATCTCGCTCTTCCTGAGAAGCTTTAATTTTTGGCACTAATTCCACTAGGGCATCATAAAATGCTTGCTCACAAGATTTCTGGAAGTATTCCGGAGTCACTACTGTTGTTGGTTGTATCTGTTTGGTATCTAAATCCCCTTGTTTAGCTAAACGAGCTGAACGGTTGACAGTTTCATAGATTTTATCCAGGGTACCATTATCTCGGATAGACTGGAGAAACAAAGCGCGATCGCGTACATCTAACACATCAATTAATGCCCTGTTTTGATACTCGGGATCATCTTCTCCTAACACAGCATTCACTAAATCATAATCAATTTTATTTTCTTCTTGGAGCAGAGTCCGAATCCGTTGTAAGAAAAATTCCTGTAATGACTCTATTGGTGAATTATTGTCTGGATAAGCAGCTACAAAATCCGCAGCAATATCGTTTAGCAACTGCTGGAGATTAATCGGTAAATTGGCATCCCAGGTAATGTTGATAATCCCATTAGCAGCACGACGTAGAGCAAAGGGATCAGAAGAGCCTGTGGGTAACATACCTAAGCCAAAGATACTGACTAAGGTATCTAGCCTGTCTGATAACCCTACCACTTGCCCAGTAATGGTTTGAGGTAGAGAATCACCTGCACCCCTCGGTAAATAATGCTCAAAAATTGCTGTTGCGACTTGCTCAGATTCCCCACTAGCAACGGCATACTTTTGTCCCATTACCCCTTGTAATTCAGGAAATTCATACACCATCTGGGTAACCAAGTCTGCTTTACACAGTAAGGCCGCCCTTTGAATCTGAGTAATAGCTTCTGGTGAGATTAGATTAGGAGAGTGTTGACGTAACTGGTCAGTAATTTGACTCGCTATCTTTTCTATTCTACCGACCTTTTGGCGTACTGAACCTAAATCTTCCTGAAAAGTGACTTTCTCCAGTTGGGGTAAATAGCTTTCTAAGGGTGAGTCGATATCGGTTTTGTAGAAAAACTGCCCAT
This sequence comes from Moorena sp. SIO3E8, assembly GCF_010692445.1. Lineage (NCBI taxonomy): Bacteria > Bacillati > Cyanobacteriota > Cyanophyceae > Coleofasciculales > Coleofasciculaceae > Moorena > Moorena sp. SIO3E8. Next base: position 2,253 of record NZ_JAAHHM010000080.1, read on the forward strand.
CGGCTAACCTCGCTCGGATTACCCGCTCGTTCCCAGTAGCAATAATTTCCGATTTGGCCGGGTCACCGTTACCAATAGTAATAAAATAGGGGATAAGTTCAGTAGCCGCTTCGGTTTTGAATACTGGAAAGTAGCGCTGGTGAGACACCATCTCTGTAGTGACCACTTCTTGTGGTAAATTCAAGAAGTCTGAGGAAAATTTACCCACTACTGCTGTCGGCCATTCCACTAAATTAGTGACTTCTTCCCATAACTCAGGGTACAGAGGGGTATAACCACCTAACTGTTTAGCGGCTGACTCAACTTGTGATTTGATTGTCTCCCGGCGTTTTTCAGGGTTGACCTCTACATAAGCATTGCGCAAACAGGACTGATAATCTGTTGCTTCGGGAATCTCTATTGGTTTGGGAGACAAGATCCGATGACCACTGGAAATGCGATCGCTTTTTACAGTCTCGGCATTATTATCTAACTCTACCGGTAGCACTACATCATCCAAAAGTGTGACTAGCCAGCGAATCGGACGGGGAAACTTTAAATCTCCATTCGCCCAGCGCATGAACCGTCTACCTTCCAATCCAAATATCCATTGGGGAATCAGTTCCGTTAAAATTTCCGTAGCGGGGCGACCGGATATCTGTTTCTGAACAAAGACAAATTCTCCTTTATCCGTATCTCTGAGGAATAGATTATCTAGCTCTACCCCCTGTTTACGGGCAAACCCAATCGCTGCTTTAGTAGGTTGGCCATCCTTAAACGCTGCCTTAGCTGGTGGTCCTTTAACCTCTTCTTCTCGGTCCGGTTGCTTTTCAGGTAATCCTTTAATGATAACTGCTAAGCGGCGAGGGGTGCCGTAAATCTCAATTCCTTCTGGAGTAAGAAAGTACTCATCCAGGGTTTGGGGAATTTTCGATTGCCACTGTGCGATCGCACTATCCACAAAATCTGCGGGTAATTCTTCTGTACCGACTTCTAATAAAAATGTAGACATAGGGAACTGATTGCTAATCAAAACTATAATCTTTAACTACCAATTCCCCCAGTGTACCTCTTGAGATTATAGACCTGGTGATGATGGTTTTGATTGTAAACCCACAGTTGCTGCAACTGTCGCTAAGCTCTACCTCAAACCCCGTTATGGATTTATCTGAAGGTGTAGGGGAGCAGGCTGTGCTCCCCTAACGGTATAGTTATTGCTAAATCGTCAAAAAGTTGCTAGCGCTGGCAATAGTGCTAACTTGTGCATCATTGACAACTGCTAACACTTCACTGTTAGCAGAGATTTGGACATCACTGCCACTTTGGTTAAACCTCAAGTTACTGAAAGTCAAGGCACCAGACAGACCTAGCAACGTCTTACCAGCCTCAAAGTTAATGATAGTATCAGTTCCTTTGCGTGCTTCTAGGGCAATAATATCGTCACCACCCCCAAGCCTGATCGTATCGTTGCCAAAGCCACCAACTACTAAATCATTACCAGTGCCAGTGTCTATGAGGTCATTACCGATACCTCCATAGACTGTGTTATTGCCTCCGGAAGAGAAAATCTCGTCATTACCAGTGCCGCCATAAATGGTGTCAGGGTTGGAACCGCCGAAAATCTCGTCATCCCCAGCACCACCATAGATAATGTTTACTCCCTCACTGCCAAAGATTCTGTCATTACCACCTTGACCGTAGATGGTGTCATTATCAGCAGTGCCGAAAAGAGTTTCACCGTTGCTTGTGCCTACAATTACTTCATCTTTCGGCACAACTCTTAAGTTATCCACTAGTAGCGCGGATTCCAACAACTCATCTTCTACATCTACCACTGCCATACCTACTAGATAAGTGCCAGCAGTTGGGAATTTGTAGGTAAAGGTATCGTAGTCTGTTTCCTCACGAAATCCTGTAGGAGACAGCAGAAATGAACTATTGGTATCTGCCAGGTTAGATAAAACCTTTGGGGTGATGGAGACAAAGGCAAAATCCTTGAAGGTGGAGTCAGGGGTAAGCTCATCAGTGAGGAAGTTAAAGTCGAAGCTCAAAACATCCCCAGCGTTGACTGTAATAGGTTGTAACTTGAGAGCGGATCCTTCTTTGGCATCTCCATTGCTAAAACCATCTATACTGCCTGGGTTGAACCCCAAGAAGTTTTCAAGTGCGCTATCACTTACAGAACCGACATCATTAGTAATTAAAGCCTGAAATTTTCCCTGAGAAGGGATACTGCCAAATGCCGCTGTCTCAATGCTGGCATCGCCGATAGTGTTCCAATTTATGAAGTTGCCAGTCTCAAATCCAAAAATAGTAGTCATCAGATTTTGTCTTTGGTAGATTACATGATTGACACAAGAAGGTCATTGCAGACAAACAAATTTAGACTAAGCTCACCTCAAGGCATCAGAAGTTGATACACCAGTTGATACACCAGTTGATACACCAGTTGATACACCCTAAATCAGACTCGTAAAACCGATAATTTTTTCGTAGCTTCCCCTATAAATCAACATTTAAATTTTGGAGTATTCCTGAAAAATTAAAATACCTTAAGGTGTCTTATTTTTTTACCCTGAATGTTTTTGATATTTTGCTTGACTTGACTATTTATCAATTTATCAATTCTTTTTTTAAAGAAAAATACTTTTATTTAAAGTCTTCGTAAAGTTAAGCGTAAACTTGTTCAAGTTTTAGTTAAAATTAGGTAATCACAGTTACCTAGGTAACGCCCATAAACTAGATAGCATCAGTTATCTGAGGCATCTTCACAGATTTCAGGGATCGTAACACTGCCAAAGCCAGCAGCATCGAGTCATTCACAATAGGTTTGATTAGCTGTAATCCAACAAAGGCTCTGCCTTGATATCTGGAAATAGTGACAAATCCTGAAAAAAAGGGTTATAATATCCCTCTGAAGACAAAACATTGATTAACCCTAACAGGTTGATTAACCTTGAGGAATTTACTTACAATTCCAGGGCTGGTCTATTTTCTCTAAGTACATTTACGGTTACGGCGGTCAACTCAGCAATTCTATAATCCCATCAGTTATTGAAGGGCAGTAAGGCAATGTATAAGAATTGCGTAATTGACATTAACTCCAAGCCTAATAAGGTTGATAGCGTTTGGCGTCTAGCCGAAACATTATCTGTAGAGGAAAAGGCTGAATTGATTGAGCGCTTGCTTGACCAAGAATCGGGTTTGATTGTGCTGTCAGCAACTACTCACTTAGCTGATTATATCCTGGCCCAGATGAGTCTTTTGTCATCAGAAGGCTTGCTGTACGTATTCAGGAAAGTTGCGGCTCAGCTGTCTAGCAAAGGGAATGGTTTGTAGATTGTTATCGTTAATCACCCAAAATATCCAGCTTGTTCTTTTTTTGTTGGTGGTTAGTAGAGGCGAACAGCTGTTCGCCCCTACAGTAGTCACTAGAGATCAACACACTCTCACTAACGACTAACCACTAACTTATTTCCCAGATTTGATGTAACCTCTACATAGACATACTCAAGCCGCACTGGTTGACGAGCAATGGAATCGAGGGGAATCCCATCAAAACATGCCATAATGTCCTTCAGGTCTAAAGACTCTGGTAGCCAAAACGCTAAATCATTGCCATAGCGGCGATGAGTAAAGCCTAATTCTTGGGCACGAGCGATCGCTTGTTCTTCTTGAGGGGTGTCTACTACTACAATTTCTTGAGCCGGAATCTTTTGCCGTAACTCAACCAAACTCCCCTCTGCTACAATCTGTCCCTGTTTAAGAATGCCAATTCTGTGGCAAAGACGTTCTGCTTCATCAAGGGAATGAGTGGTCAGCAAAATAGTAATTCCCTGGCCCTGAAGACGTCGAATCAAGTCCCAAATTTCATATCGGGCTTCAATATCTAAGCCTGTGGTAGGCTCATCTAAAATAAGTAATTTCGGCTGATGCACTAGAGCAACAGCAATATTCATCCGTCGCTGCATCCCACCACTGAGGGTTTCCACCGGACTTTTTGCCCGCTCTAATAAATTGACCGCAGCAAGGGCAGTGTAAACTTGTTTAGAGCACTGCTGACCATCTAACCCATACAGACGAGCAAAGAAATACAAGTTTTCTTGACAACTAAGGGTTTGATACAGTAAATTCTCTTGGGGAGCAACCCCAATCAGCTTTTTCGTTGCCTCGGACACTGGTTGGTTATTGATTGCGATCGCACCACTATCCGCTCGTAGTAAGTTACAGATGATATTGATAGTAGTTGTCTTACCTGCACCATTGGGTCCGAGTAAACCATATATTTCTCCCGCTGGAATAGTTAGGGTTAAATCCCGCAGAACGTTTCGATTACCGTAAGACTTACTTAATTTATGGATATTTAGCACTAGTTAAACCTTCAGCAATACTAAGGCAATTTAATCAGACTTTTTTTACGATAATCGGATAATTTTATAGACGTACTAGGTCATAGATAACTGACCCGACTATACTTAAGTTTATTTTTTTTGTGCAAACCTCCTGATTATTCAATGGTTTAAACTAGGTTACCCTGCACAAAACTCCCGTGGGTAATTACAATCTTCTCTCTACCCGAACCATCCCCTGGTATGACAACCATGCGACTATCACCATCACTGAGGCAAAGCCAAATAAAAACCAGAAATGAGACTCGATTTCCACCAAACCCTTGCCATCAGCCCATACTCCCAGCAAGGCTTCGTTCATATGATAAATTGGGTTAAACTTAGCGATTTCCAGTAACTGTTCCGGAAACAAAGCAGTTGGTAAAAACGCACCACCCAAAATTAATAGAGGTACACCGAAGGTTCCCACTAAGGCATTAACGTCCTCAGTGCGCCGCGCTAATTGAGTTCCCAGAAAAAATCCCACTCCCACATAAGCAATAATACTCAGCAAAATAATCAATACCCCTAGCAACACGGAACCTTGAAACCTTGCCCCCAAAAATGCTGCTATGGTATAAACCACTAAGGCTTGACCTGTAGCAATGCAGCTGTGAGCCAAAAAAATTCCTAAGAAATAGGATATGCCACCTAATGGAGAGATAAATAAACGCTTGAGCATGTGCTGTTCTCGTTCTGAGACTACTGTTGCCACGCTACCCCCCAAGCAGCTAAAAAACAAAGCAGCACCCACAAGAGTAGTTGGGGCAGCCCGTTGAAATGCTTCTGCGGTTGATAGCTCAGCCTGTTCTGCCATAATCAAACCGTTGAGAAATAGCACAGTAATTGGAAAAATACTCCAAAATAATAGGCTACGCTGCCTTCGCCATAGTTCAATCAAGATTCGCTGTGCTACAGCCCAGGTTTCCCGCCAATATTTTATAATTATCCTGTGTGCCATTTATCATGTGGTAATTATTACTACTTTCAACTTTCAACTTTAACCCCATATTTTTGTGTTTATATTGCCTATCGTCTATTGATAACAAACAAGGTATCCAGGTCTCTAAGATAATAAAGGGCAAAACAAGCTGCTAACATTGGCCAAGCGGCAAAAAATAGCAAATTAGGATCAGTAAATGGGCTTAGATATTGCTGATAGGATGAGATAGTTTATCTCCCATGAAATACTAATACGCTACCATAAGTCCATCGTTTTTTCCACTAAGAGTAAAAATCCTAGGATGATTACTAGCTGGATAGCGCCAATAAGACTAAAAATGCTGTTACCGAGTCCACTAATAAAGTAAAAGTTTTCATAGACCGCAGCTGCATGTTCAGGACGCACGAATTTATCGATTGTCCACATCAGCATTACTATAAAAACACTGAGGCGCAGTAGAAACAAAACTAGGGTAATTCGATTAGATGCTCTCATGGTAGTTAACAAGTAATAGATCGCAAGTAATAGATCGGATAACAGAATGATAGATCAGATTATATCTGCTAGCGTCGTTATTTTATACCTAGGCTTGACACTCGCAATTGGTTTGCATTCAGGTATCAGCCGTTAGCCTTACCCACTATGAATCCATGACTTCCGTGAGAAAGTATAGTTCCTAAAAGAGGTTGTTCGCGTAGCGTCGCCTTTTGGCCAAGGTTTAATCACCGCCTAACCTATAACCTGTAACCTGTAACCTGTAACCTATAACCTGTAACCTGTAACCTGTAACCTATAACCTGTAACCTGTAACCTGTAACCTATAACCTGTAACCTATAACCTGTAACGGGTTAACCAGATTGCGATTGACCTACGGTCACGCTACGCGAACGCATTTGCTGAAATTCTGCTAAAATTATTCATTGAAGGTAAAATAACCAGTACCCTTAATCCTAAGGATTGGTCAACAGCTCAAATCCTTAATCCCATCATTTAATCCGATTAGCCAAATTTCACCGGAAAGCGAAAAGGGCTGGCCGCTACTGTAGCCGATTAGCCAACCGCTAAGTCTAGCATCTATGGCTAGCATCTACCAAAAGCATCCTGATACCAGGGAATTTCTACCGTAAGTACTACCGTACCCCATTTAACTGTGACATGCTCCCTCTTAAGAGGAAAATCAAGAGGAAAACACTACCCTCGCGGGTAGCCTAGTCATGTAAGCATTCACCCGTCAGCGGTTAGCCGTCAGTGGTCAGTGTTCAGTTGTTGGCCTTTGGTACCTCAAGTAGCTTGCCCATAAGCTGATAGCTGATACGCGACACGCTGATAGCTGAATACTTACCTAGTCATACCCAAATTCCCTGATGACCTGCCAGTATGATCTGCTGTCTTAATCCCGATTGCCAGAATCCCATTAATCCGGATGATAACCAGTTTTGCCAAAGCTGTGGTAACAAACTAGTAATCTTGAAAAACCGCTATCGTCCGATTCGACCCATCGGAGATGGGGGATTTTCCAAAACCTATTTGGCAGAAGATAGGGATAAATTGGATGAATACTGTGTGATTAAGCAGCTAGCGCCCCAAATTGAGGGAACGAAGGCACTCAAAAAGGCACGAGAATTATTTGAGCAAGAGGCAAAACAATTGCAAAGGCTGGGACAACATCCCCAAATCCCTACCTTGCTAGCTTACTTTGAGGAAGATCAGCGCTTATATTTGCTCCAAGAGTATATCGAGGGGAAAACCTTAGAGCAAGAGTTGGCAGAAGCAGGAGCGTTCAGTGAAGACAAGATTAAGGATGTTTTATTTGAACTGCTAACTATTCTCAAGTTTGTCCATCAACAGAAGGTGATTCACCGAGATATTAAACCAGGTAATATCATTCGCCGTCCTGGTTCGGGTCAAGGATCTGAAAAAAAGAATCAGCTAGTACTAATCGATTTTGGGATAGCCAAGCAATTGAGGGCTACGGTCATGGCTAATATCACTGGCACCACTATCGGTTCCTTTGGCTATGTGCCTATGGAACAAATGGAGGGAGGTAAAGCCTATGCTGCTAGTGATTTATACAGTTTGGGCACGACGTGCTTTCATTTGCTGACTAATGTTCATCCTTGGGATTTGTGGAAGAAACAAGGCTATCGCTGGGTAAATAGTTGGCGAAAGCATTTAAAGCAACCGGTGAGTGAACAATTGTGGTGGATAATGGATCGGCTGCTCCCAGAAAGCTATCAGCACCGTTATCAGTCTGTAGACCAAGTCTTGCAGGTATTGGAGCTTCAGTCTGCGCCCCCTGCTAATCCTTCTCAATCTACCTCTAAGTATCACGAGTCCTTTCTTAATTTTTTAACGTCATTAAGACAAAATGACCAGTTAAAAAAACAAGTGATGATGGGAGGATTTTCTTTATTATCTCTAGGTTTGATTACTCAAGGATATGGATATTTTAGGTATCAAACCTTTCCCTCTAATTTAAGTTTTTTGATTGCTGGTTTACCCAGCAGTACCTACCTCAAAACTACTCTCAATGGACACTCTAACTCAGTGCGTTCTATTGCTGTTAGTCCTGATAGTAACTATTTGGTAAGTGGTAGTAATGATCATACTGTAAAAATTTGGAATTTGCCGAAAGGTGAGTTAGTTAGAACTCTTAATGGCCATGATGGTAATGTTTATTCTGTCGCTATTACTCCTGATGGAGAAAATATTGCTAGTGGTGGTGATGACAACACTATCAAGATTTGGAATTTGAAAAGGGGTCAGCTGAAAAAGAATCTTACTGGTCATCAGGGATTTATTAGTTCTGTTGCAATTAGTTCCGATGGAAAAACGTTAGTAAGTGGAAGTTATGACCACACTATCAAAGTTTGGGATTTACCGACGGGCAAGCTGAAACAAACCTTAAGGGGGGAAACGAATTGGGTTAGTTCGGTGGTGATTAGTCCTGATGGCAAAACCTTAGTTAGTGGTAATGGGGGCAATACGATCAGAATTTGGGATTTGGATACAGGTGATCTAAAAAAGACCCTGACCGGTCATAGAGATTCCGTTGTTTCTCTAATCATTAGTCCTGATGGTAAAACCTTATTTAGTAGTAGCCTAGACCGTAATATTAAAATTTGGGATTTGACAATTGGTGAATTAAAAAATACCTTGACTGGACATATATACTATGTTCATTCTCTGGCGATTAGCCCGGATGGAAAAACCTTGGTTAGTGGTAGTGCCAATAATACCATTAAGGTTTGGGATTTAGAAACATGGGAGTTAAAAACTACCCTCACTGGTCATACAAACTGGGTGAGTTCTCTGGCGATTAGTCCCGATGGAAAAACCTTAGTCAGTGGCAGTAGAGATGATAGTATTAAAGTTTGGAAGTTGCCTTGATTTATGACAGTAAGCTGGTTTAATTTAAAGTTTTAGGTTATGACAGGAAGGGAGCAGGGAGCAGGGAGCAGGGAGCAGGGGTAAAGAATTTGATTTTTTTGATATAGCAATTATATTTCCCATGAGGAACAAAGGGATCCCCCTAAATCCCCCTTAAAAAGGGGGACTTTGAGGTTTATAAGTGTAACTCAGAAATGCAATAAAAGCTATAATTAAATAATATCTAATTGAAATCCACAACAGCTGAAAGGATAAAGTGTAAAGTCTAAGCTGTAAACTGTAAAGTGTAAACCGTCAACACAATTTAAATGCATACCTGGCACTGGCAGAGTTGGAATAATTTGCCCTATTTAACGAGTAGCCTATTGAAGCAATGGAATCACGGCTTCTTCACCTCAGCATTTTCTCCCCGTTCTCCGGAAGAAATGGTCGATGTACTCCAGCCTGATGCCCAGGTGTATCGAGTGAAACAGGTCCACGGCAATACAGTACTGACTCCTGGGGAAATTGAAAGTACCCAAAACCGTGAGCCAGACTCCAATAAACCACCGGCTGATGGTATTGTAAGTGAGGAAGCTAACCAAGCTGTGTGGGTTTGTACGGCAGATTGTACGCCCTTACTGATTGGGGATATGGAAACTGGACAGGTAGCAGCAGTTCATGCGGGTTGGCGGGGTACTGCTCAACGGATTGTTCCTAATGCGATCGCACGATTGCTAAACAATGGTAGTCGTAAAGAAAATTTACGCATTGCTCTCGGTCCAGCAATTACCGGGGAATGCTACCAGGTATCAGAAACCGTGGCGGCTGAAGTGGGAGCTAGTATTGTATCTACTGATCAAGGGGATAGCACCGAATCAATTCTGGCGGTGTTGCAGCAGCTAGACGACTCCCCAATATTAGATGACCCCAAACCCGGACGAGTACGCTTGGACGTGCGGCGAGTCAATGTCTTACAGTTGGAACAATTGGGCATTGATTCAGAACAAATTGCGATCGCACCCCACTGCACTTACTCTGAACCAGAGCGTTTCTTTTCCTATCGCCGTAATCAACTTAAGAAAGTTCAGTGGTCTGGTATTATTAGCTATTGAAGCGTAAGCTATCAGCTATCAGCTTAAGCGCTACGCGCACGCTACGCGAACAGCTATCAGCTAATGCGCTACAGATTGTGCTACTTGATGTGCTTATGGGCTATTAGGAAGCTACACCGAACAGCTTTTGAATAAGCGATGCAGCGCCGACCTGCGGGGGTTTCCCCCACTCGCGCTTGGGATCAAGAAAACAAGTAAGCATTCGTTTAATCTCAGTGATGGAAAGCTGACGGCTGTTCGCGTAGCGTGAGCTTTTAGCTCACGGCTGACGGCTGAATGCTTACATTGAAGCATGGCCCAAGCCTGGCAACGGAACCGGTACGACAATAGCAAAGAAACGTCCTTGAATTCATGCCACGCACCCCTAGATTAACGTTTGACCGGGGAACTCTGATTTTGCATCCACCACCGAGGGGTAACGCTTGGGTGGAGTATGCCACTTGGGATGATCGGGTAGAGAAGTTTCGGATTAGAGGAATTCACTATCGTCCTCTGGTAGAAACCTTACTCAGAGAAAAGGTTGATTTTATTGATGATGCTAGGGAATTTGTGCCTCTGCCACTAGTATCTAGTTTTGAGATGGAACCTTATCCCCATCAACGGGAAGCTCTATTGGCATGGAAGCGAGCCGGTCGTCAAGGGGTAGTGGTGCTACCAACGGGAGCAGGTAAGACTTATCTGGCTCAGTTGGCAATGCAAGACACTCCTCGTAGTACCATAGTTGTGGTACCAACCCTAGATTTAATGCACCAGTGGTATGCTCAACTCGAAGCAGCCTTTCCAGATGTGGAGGTGGGAGTGTTGGGGGGTGGTTCCCGCGATCGCACGCCTATTCTGATCGCCACCTATGATAGTGCCACTATTCATGCGGAAACCTTAGGGAATCGGTACGCTTTGGTGATTTTTGATGAGTGTCATCACTTACCTACGGATTTTTATAAGGTGATTGCGGAATATGCGATCGCACCCTATCGGTTAGGACTGACAGCAACCCCAGACCGCTCCGATGGCCGTCATTGGGACCTTAATGGTTTAATAGGACCAGAGGTTTATCGGAAAAGCCCTAATGAATTGGCGGGTTTGGCATTAGCTGACCATAAGGTAATTCAGATTAAGGTCAAGCTGTCCCAACAAGAACGCGATCGCTATAATTCTTGCATGACCTTGCGCAATGATTTTTTAAGGACCTCCAACATTCATCTCGGCAGTATTAAAGGTTGGCAGCAGTTTGTGATGGCAAGTGCGCGATCGCAAAGCGGACGCCGTGCCATGTTAGCTCACCGGGAAGCCAAGGAAATTGCCTTAGGTACCGATGGAAAATTAAGGATTTTGCTAGATTTACTGGCTCAGCATTACCCAGAGAAGATGTTAATTTTTACCAATGGTAATGCTACACTTTATCGCATTTCTCAAGAGTTATTAATTCCCGCGATTACTCATCAAACCCCAGTCAAAGAGCGTCATGATATTTTGAAGCGATTTCGAGAAGGAGAGTATCGCTGTTTAGCAGCATCCCATGTGTTGAATGAGGGAGTGGATGTACCCGATGCGCGAGTAGCGATTATCTTATCAGGCACCGGTTCATCTCGGGAGTATATCCAGCGCTTGGGTCGGGTATTGCGTAAAGGTAAAGATGGGGAGAAGGTGGCGTTATTGTATGAAGTGGTAGCGGAGGATACCTCTGAAGAACGAACCTCTTGGCGTCGCCATGGTGGTGGTAGCAAAAATGAACCGCGAAGGCGCAAACAGCCGGAAGGTGCCAAGACCGGTAAGCAATTGGAGTTATTGCCAGAGCCGGGTTATCAGGTCAAGCCTAGGAGTAGCCCCAGGGCGGCTGAGTCTAAGGGGAAGTGGTCAGATGAGGATGATGAGTTTTGAGTTAGATGATCAGGTAATAATGGAGTATTGCCCCCATTCCCAAATTCCTAGATTTGGGAATGGGGGCAATATTAACTAAACTTCGTAAGTCCTATCCAACCTAAAATATCGTATCAAGGTTAAGATCAAAGCTGGTGTCATCTTGGAAGACAGCAATTAAGTCTCCCTTGTAATATAGAGCTGTGTCCTTTGCTGATGTACCACTAAAATTGAAACTCTTATTGACAGTGTAATCACTCTTACCACCGCCGAGGCGAACTTTATCACCTTGTCTCAAATTAAAGTCAGTGATTGTCGCGTATCCCGAGTTACCATCACCAATGTAACCAATCTCGGTCCGAAAAACATTCTTACCTAAGACGAAGGTATCCTTACCTTTGCCACCAGTTAGAATGTCCCGTTCCTTTTGACTACTACGTTGATAACCCTGGAGAGAGTCATTACCAGAGCCGCCGGTCAGGGTGTCGTTGCCAGTACCACCAATTAGAGTGTCGTTACCAGAGTCACCAATTAGAGTGTCGTTGCCAGAGCCACCATACAGATAGTCGTTGCCAGAGTCACCATCGAGGTAGTCGTTGCCATAGTCACCATAAAGGGTGTCCTTGCCATAGCCACCAGAAAGGGTGTCCTTGCCATAGCCACCATAAAGGGTGTCCTTGCCATAGCCACCATAGAGCTTGTCGTTACCAGAGTGACCATAGAGCTTGTCGTTGCCATAGTCACCATAAAGGGTGTCCTTGCCAGAGCCACCATAAAGGGTGTCCTTGCCAGAGCCACCAGAGAGGTAGTCCTTGCCAGAGCCACCATAGAGCTTGTCGTTGCCAGAGCCACCATAGAGCTTGTCGTTGCCAGAATACCCCCGGAGGAGGTTGTTGGAATTGTTACCACTGATCCTGTTGTTGAGGCTGTTACCGTAGCCGGAGTAAGCACTACCAGTCAGGGTCAAGTTTTCCAGGTTGGCTCCTAGGGTGTAGTTGATGGAGGATTCGACTGTATCAATACCCTGATTGACGTATTCGGTGACCACATCCTTGGTGCTGTCAACCACATAGCGGTCATTGCCCCTGCCACCATACATCCGGTCACGGCCTTTACCACCATTCAGGTAGTCGTTGCCAGAGCCACCATTCAGGTAGTCGTTGCCAGAGCCACCATTCAGGTAGTCGTTGCCAGAATACCCCCGGAGGAGGTTGTTGGAATTGTTACCACTGATCCTGTTGTTGAGGCTGTTACCGTAGCCGGAGTAAGCACTACCAGTCAGGGTCAAGTTTTCCAGGTTGGCTCCTAGGGTGTAGTTGATGGAGGATTCGACTGTATCAATACCCTGATTGACGTATTCGGTGACCACATCCTTGGTGCTGTTAACCACATAGCGGTCATTGCCCCTGCCACCATACATCCGGTCACTGCCTGTACCACCATCAAGGGTGTCATTGCCAAAGCCACCAGAGAGGTAGTCGTTGCCGCCCTTACCCTCGAGACGGTCATTACCACTATCACCGTATAGGGTGTCGTTTTTCTTGGCACCAATCAGGGTATCGTTGCCACCATTACCGGACATTTTCCAAGACTTCCATTTCTTGAATGGCCAAAAACCTTCTTTGTGTGCTTTTTTGTAGTTATTTGAGTTGTCACCATAGTAACTTCCCATGTCATTTGCTCCTGATAGATTGCAATTGTTTTAAAATTTGTGGATTGTTCGATTCGGAAAGATTAACCCTATTTGTCGGAGTTATATCCTGAAAAGTTTTTCAAGAAATACTCATTATTAATAGTGGAACTTAAGATACCAAGTTTATGGGTAAGTCAAGGGTAATCTTGATCAACAATCCTGATGTTGACCGTTACATATTTCCAATAAATCACAAAAATTACTCTGTTATTAGCGTAAAAAACCTGATTACTCAACGCTACTAAATCGTGATTTTATTGATAATATGTTGATTGATTAACAGGTCAGTTCATCTAACAATCAAGTAGATCAAGTCAATTCGTTGGCATTGGTTAACAATGGAATGATTTTAAGAGTAGGTGCGCGCCTCCTAGGGCGAGTAAAGAGTAAATCGCCCTTGGGTCGCACCTGTGGAATAGGCATCTTGCCGTGGAATAGGCATCTTGCCGTGGAATGGGCATCTTGCGTGGAACTGGCATCTTGCCAGTTTCAATATATTTTCGGGCGGGCAGGATGCCCACTCTACTCCTATTCATTGCTCGATTCAGCAACGCCAATTCCTTAGAACCTATCGACCCCTTGATTTATGGAGCACCATGAACTGATATATCGAATACAGATAGTTTTAACCTGGATCTAAGTATTTAGGAGTTCAATTAACTCTTGCTATTGATGTCTGACTTATCTCTAATCGGATTATAGATCTAACTCAGATAAAAATTATAACTTTTACAAAATACTCACTAAACCTTTAACTAGGTCAAGGTTTGATAAAGATGAGCTGAAATTAGATATATAACGTTTTAAATTCGGTGAGGTACTTATTCTAAGCAATTGGAGTGCCAGAGGTGATCAGGTTAAGCATAAAAGTAGCCCCAAGGCGGCTGAGTCCAAGGGGCAGTGGGTAGATGAGGATGATCAGTTTTGAGTGGGATGATCAGGTAATAATGGAATATTGTCGGGATGGTAGTGCATCAGAGAAGTGTGGGAATGGTAAGATGGCAGAGGTAAATAAGAAACTTCAATGTTATGGAATGTCCTCTGTGTGGTCATCACAAGACTCATAAACACGGGAAAACTAGCAAGGGAAGCCAACGATACTACTGTCGAGAATGCCGACAAACTTTCACCGAAACGTTTGATACTCTTTACTATCGCGCCACAAATTAAGCCAGAAAAAATTCCCACGGTTCTACTTCGCTCATGGTTCAGGAAGTAGTTTAAGAGGAGTTAGTCGTACAGTTAATCTCACCTATAATACGGTAGTCAGTTTAGTACGAGCAGCTTCTGTTAAAGGACAAATGATTCATAATGCCCATGTACAGAATGTTGTTTCCTCACAAATCAGTAGCGACGAGTTTTGGTCATTCGTCCAAAAAAACAAAAACGCTGTAAGCGGAATGAATTGAGAGAAGGGGACTGTTGGTAGGAGATGACTCAAGCATCATCAAGCGGGTTAATTCTGGCCGCTCTTGTAGGCAAACATATAGACCAATTCATCCCTTGATTGACCGTGAATACAGGGCAAGAAAACCGACTGTAAGCAATGGCATACCGATGGTTGGGGAGGATATGAGCGAGTTAAAGAATTCAGAAGTCAGACACATCATTGGTAAAGACCAGACGCAGCATAAGGAGCGAACGTTCCGGAATTGTTCGGCAGCAGACAGGTCGGTGGCATCGCCGACAGCAATTTATTTGGCGTCGGTCTGGGAGCAAACTGAAGCAACAGTAAGATTGGTGGTTAGCTATTTCAATTGGATTTGGGTTCATAGTCGCTTTGGCAATACGGCAGCAGAAAGGGCTAGGTTAGCTGACACCCCTTGGAGATTGGAACGACTTGCGCGACATACCCACACTTTGCTGATGCACTACCGAAGATACCTCTGAAGAAGAGACCTCTTGGCGTCGCCATGGTGGGGGGGTCGCGAATCAAGGGCGAAGGCGAAAACAGCCTGAAGGGGCGGAGACGGGTAAGCAGTTGGAGTTCGTGCCAGGGGTGATCAGGTCAACCATAGGAGTAGCCCCAAGGCGGCTGATTCCAAGGGGCTGTGGTCAGAGTAGGATGATCAGTTTTGAGTACGATGATCTGGTGATCATGGAGTATTGCCCCCATTCCCAAATCTAGGGGTTAGGGGGCAATACCAACTAAACGTCCTAAGTCCTATTCAAGCTAAAATACCGTATCATTAATAAGACTAAAACTGGTGTCATCTTGGAAGACGGCAATTAAGTCCCCCTTATGATATAGATTTGTATCTAGTGCTGATGTACCAGTAACATTACTGTAATTCACAGTGTAATCACTGATACCACCACCGAGCTGAACTTTATCACTTTGTGTCCCATCAAAATCAGTGATGGTCGCGTATCCCGAGTTCCCATCACCAATGTAGGCAACCTTGGTCCCAAAAGCATTATTACCTAATGCGAAGGTATCCGCACCCGTGCCACCAGTTAAGATGTCCCGTTCGCCGGAACTACTACCTCCATAACCATAAAGAGAGTCATTACCAGAGCCACCGGTCAGGGTGTCGTTGCCAAAGCCACCATACAAGTAGTCATTGTCAGAGCCACTATCAAGAATGTCGTTGCCTAGATCACCGAGAAGAACGTCAGTACCAGCATTCCCATACAATTCGTCATTGCCAGATTTACCCCAGAGCAGGTTGTTGGAACTGTTACCACTGATGCTGTTGTTGAGGCTGTTACCGTGACCATAGTAAGCACTATAGCACTACCCATTAAGATTAGGACATTACTAAACTCCGAAACTTAATCATAGCTTACTTCTGACTTCTGACTTCTGACTTCTCACTTGCGCGTAGCGCTATACCAGTCAGGGTCAAGTTTTCTACGTTGTCTCCTAGCATGTAGCTGATGGAGGAGTAGACTCTATCAATACCCTGATTGACATATTCGGTGACCACATCCCCGGTGCTGTCAACCGAATAGATGTCATTGCCCGTGCCACCATACATCCGGTCACTGTCTGTACCACCGACAAGAGCGTCATCACCACCATTCCCATATATGGTGTCGTTGCCAGATTTCCCGAAGAGGACGTTGTTGGAACTGTTACCACTGATGATGTTGTTGAGACTGTTACCGTTGCCGGAGTAAGCACTACCAGTCAGGGTCAAGTTTTCTAGGTTGTCTCCTAGGGTGTAGTTGATGGAGGATTCGACTGTATCAATACCCTGATTGACGTATTCGGTGACCACATCCCCGGTGCTGTCAACCACATACCTGTCATTGCCCGTGCCACCATACATCCGGTCACTGCCTATACCACCATTAAGGTAGTCGTTGCCAGAGCCACCAACCAGGGTGTCGTTGCCACCGTAACCATAAAGATAGTCGTTACCAGAGCCACCATAACCGTAGTTGTTTAAGTTGTCACCGATGTAAGTTACCATGTCATCTACTCCTGATCGATTGCAATTGTTTGAAAATTTGTGGATTGTTCTGTTCGGAAAGATTCACTCTATTTGTCTGAGTTTGATAAAGAGGTGCGACCCGTGGCGAATTTAATAATTAGATGTGGAAAGCGCACCTAAAAAATTTTTCAAGAAATACTTATTATTAATAGGAGTGGTTTTGCCATCAAGAGCATCACGCTTTCTTCACTGCCCTCACTTTGTAAATCACTCCGAAAATCCAATTTTTCTACAGTTTTATATAAAGTTTTGTAACGGATAAGTACCTGGACAAAAATAAACCTCGCTTCTTGATGCAGTCGCTCATGGGGGAAACCCCCAAGACCGCGCTGCATCGCTGTATTAACTTGTGTAAAGTTGCCAAAAGTCCCTCTGCTCCCTGCTCCCTGCTCCCTATTTCAACAGTTAATTTTACTTTTGTCCGACTACTTATCATAAACCGTGGAAATTACCCTGATAACTAATTGGACAAGCATTCCTGATCAATGGTCATGAGCAGGCCAATTCAACAGATGATGATTAAATCAAAACAATATAAGATTGAAAATCAACAGCGGGAGCAGGTTTTGGCAGAACTAGTTGAGCATATTTTGCGTACCCGTAAAGTGTGTCGCCCACGGCCAGGTCATCCTCTATCTGGCATCTATCTAGAGATCTATCAGACCGTACAGCAGCAGCTCAACCATAAACTTGAGGAGGCTATTGATAGCCGATATCTACAAATTACTTCTGATCAGGAGTGGGCCTCTTGGCGGGATAGTGTCTTTAAAAAGGTACTTGACGAGGGTCGTCTTCAGCAGCTAGCCCTAGAAGCACAACGACACGAACTCAATACCCCAGAGCGATTTTATGCCTTAACGGAATTGCTCAATGCCATTAAGCTTTCCGGTAAGCTTTACCATCGAGGCAAATTTTCCCCTGAGGTCTATGATGATGCTGTGAATCTGACATTGTATTATGTTTATCAAAACCTCAATCACTACAATCGAGAAAAAGGAAAATTTATAGCCTGGGTCAATTATCGCCTCAATAAGATGTTACAAAAAGCTCAACAAGACCTGACTGACCCATTTATCCAAGCTCAATCTGGCAAAATTGTCAGAATTAAATATCAGTTGATCGCTCTTATTAAAAACACCAAACTAGATCATGTGATTGTTTGGATAACACTGACCATCAAAGGCTTAATTACAAACAAGACCGATGCCGGTAACGTTACTAAAATTTTGATAGTATTATTTTTGTTGTGCCAGTTAATCGCAAAAGACCGAACCACAGGAGATTCATTAGTGTTTGAGATGGCTAAAGCCACTCTGCCTTTGCCCGCAAACTTGTCTGAGCTGACTGGGGAATCGCTCACCATAGAGACTGTGGCACAACCGGAAACAGAACTGACGTTGTATGACCAGGTCAGACACTATTTTAAAGAAGACCCGGAAAACCTGTTGCAGAAACATATCAAAAACCATCCTGAAGCTACCTTACAAGTGATAGGGTTAGCCTACCTCGACGGAAAAAAATGGCAAGAGATATCGGATTCTTTAGGAATTAAAATTTCATCCCTGAATAACTTCTTTCAACGTAATCTTAGGAAATTAGCCCCTGAAATCAAGAGATATATAGAGGAAGAGCTTGACTAAAAATGCTATAAACAAATATGTAAGTCATCAGCCATCAGCCATCAGCCTTGGGAGCATCCCATTTTTGCACATAACACTTTAAATTATGCTTTTAATCCCTAGTATTTTCGTTAGTTTGAGCAATGGATTTGCCAAATTGGGATGCTCCCTCAGCCTTTTGCCAACGGCTGAATGATTACAGAAATATAGGCTTGCCTAAATTGGTCCTTAATCTGCTCAAGACATCAACCTACATCAACACGCAAAAGGCATGCATGCCAGAAGTTTTTAAGAGGTTGTCTGAGAAGTATTATTTGCTACATCCAAGCCCCCGTTGGTCCCCCAATTTTGGGGGACTTTTAGAAGCAAATTGACTCTTGTTCCCCCCAAAGTTGGGGGGCTAGGGGGGCAAAATTCAGTATCAAAAAACTTTTCAGATATCCTCTAAGAGGGAACAGGTTTCAGATGACATTACAAGTCGGTGACCAGCCTTGCCTTCCTGAGCAGGAATCTTAGCACAGTCTCTTCTCTAGAAATAATATCGGCTCTGCCCTCCATTCCCAATTGAAGGGAACACTGGTTTTTGCCTTTACCGAGGACATGGCTTTCTGGAGAGATCGTCACCTCGTAGAAAGCACTAGCACCACGCCCCTTCTGGCTTAAAGCACTTGCCCTAGCACCATTACTTTGGGGTTTAATAGTATCTTCGGAAATTTGGCTGACTAAACCCTTGAGGGTACCATAATCTGGATAAGGACAGGCAGATACCCGCATGTGAACCTTTTGACCTTCTGCCAACTTGCCAATATCGCTTGGTGACACCACTGCCTTTATTTTCAAGGGTGCATCACCGGGAACAATTTGGGCAATTTCCTCTCCAGAGCGCACAGTTTGACCAGGGTTGCGCAAATTTAGCTTAGAAACAATCCCGTCTGCTGTGGCAGTAATCACAGTTTGGCTGAGGTCGAGTTCTACTTGTTTAAGTTCGCGGGAATCCCGCTCTAGGTGTTTGCTGATTTCAATCCGCTGTTGGATCAGGGCTTCCCGTTCTTTGTTTAACCTAGCCAGAGTAGCTTCACCAGTGGCTTTTTCTTGGGCAATCCGTTCAGACGCGATCGCTACTTCTGAGCTGCTGGGATTGAGAGCAGCTTTCGCCCGCTGTAGTCTGGCAAGAGCCGCCTTAACCCCTTGTTGTAGCTGTTTTATGGTTTGTTTTTGCTCTTCAACTAGGCCTTTTTGGGCCTCGACCGCTTGTTCTTGCTGCTGGACCACCAGTTGTGCTTCCTCAAATCGATCCTGGGACAGGGCTCCCACTTCAGCAATGGGCTGATATCGGTTTCGCTTCGACCGGGCTGCATTTAAGCCAGCTTTAGTTGACCTCAAGTTGGCCTTAGTGGACTTTAACCTAGCCTGGGCTCCGTGCCATTGTTCCTGGGCTTGCCTTAACTGAGCCTCGGCTTCAGAGACTTCAGCCACAGTGGTAATCTTCCGGTCTCGATAGTCCCGGCGGCGGTGGTCTAGTTCAGCTTTTGCGGAGGCAATAGCACGGTTGCTCCGGTTAGTTTCTGCTTGGATCTGACTATTGAGGGCACTAATTTGGGCTTTGATTTGAACCAGTTGTAACTGGACTTGCCCGATATTGCTTTGCAGTTGGCTTTTTTTAGTTTGAAGGCGAGAGTCATCGATAGTGGCCAGCCCATCTCCTTTTTTGACCACTTGATTTTCTTCCACAGAAATGTTCATCACCTGACCCTCTGTTGCCGCTTGAACAATTCGCAATTCACCCGCAGGACGGAAAGAAGCCTGTGCTTTTACCGTTTCCTTATATTTGGTCACAGAGCCAATGGGAATTGCTAGGGCTAGCGTAGCCACAATAAACAGTCCGCCAAACTGAATCCAACGACCAATTGGTGGTAAAAATTCGTTTTCTTGAATTGGGGGTAGAACCTGATTCTCGTAGTTGCTAATCATAATAATTATGAAAGTTTAATTTAGATAAATTTCTAGAGGTTTGCGACTTTGTTAAGTATATTTATGGTTTTTTAGGGAACAGCGGATCTGGGAACAGCGGATCTGGGAACAGCGGATCTGGGAACAGCGGATCTGGTAATAGAGCAGTTGGCATCCAACCTAAGTTATTTATAGCAATTCTACGACTTGTGAGGTACAAATTTCTGGTTTTTAGGGAGCAGGGAGCAGGGAGCAGGGAGCAGGGAAGTCGTAAGTGGGAAGTCGGAGGTGGGAAGAGGGAAAAAATAATGTGTACCTCATGAGTCCTATAAACGCTATATTATTGCCAATTAATAATTAAAATTTATCTTTTTTACCACATTTTCATAATTAACTTATCTGCAAATCGCTATAGTTAAATTTGAAGCAAGTTTTAATCAGTTTTAGTAACCATATAGCAATTATTATACTGATGAGGTACACAGGTTTTTTTACCACTTCTCCTTCCCGCCTTCTGGTAGGAGGGTTATATCATGTCAGGATAATTACCCTGTCTTGATGCAGTCGCTCATGGGGGAAACCCCCAAGACCGCGCTGCATCGCTTAATAAAAATCTCCCGATCTCCCCATCTCCCCATCTCCCCACCCTCCCCACCCTCTCCTTAATTATGGGTATTCAACCAGACTTGATATTAGGGGGGATTCCTGTTCCCTAAAACCCAGGACGAGGTATATCACCGAATTGAGAACTGCTATAATTACCATTAAGAGAAGTACCATTAACAGAAGAGTCAGAGCCTGAAGCCAACATGACTAAATTCTTAGTTGAAGGAACAAAATCATCGAGGAAGTCTAAGTGATCCCCAGCCAGAGAGTGTAACTCTTCTGGAGTGCCTTGGATTTGCAATTTTCCTTTTTCGAGCATGATAATCCAATCGGCTCGCTGAATCACTTTCGGGCGATGACTAATCATAATAGTGGTTTTGCCTTGGCGAGAGGATAGTAATTGATCTAACACTTGAGCTTCGCTGACTGGATCGAGGGCACCAGTGGATTCATCTAAAATTAGGACTGGTGGGTCAGTCACTATAGCTCTAGCAATAGCCAATCGTTGCCTTTGGCCCCCAGAGAGATTGGCACCAAATTCCCCTAAAACCGTTTGATATTTGTCGGGTAGTTCGCTGATGAAAGAGTCAGCCCCAGCTATCTCGCAAGCTTTGACAATCTGCTCAAAAGTGACCTGGGGATAGCTAAAGTGGAAATTGTCAATGATGGAGCGACTCCAGAAGTGGGGTTCTTGTGGTACTAATATTACCTGCTGCCGCAAGCATTCCAGGGAGAGGTCTTGCTGGTTGTAGAGGCCATAGCGGATATTGCCAGACTGGAGAGAATACAAACCAGCCATCACTTTGGCTAAGGTACTTTTGCCACAGCCAGATTTACCAATCAGGGCAATGACTTTACCGCCAGGGATAGTGAGGGAGAAATCTTGGAGGAGGTCAACTCTACCAGAGTGGTGAAAGTTGAGCTTACTGCAGGTAATTTCTGCATTGCCGGGAATTTCAGCCCAGGGCTTTTTGAAGTCATTCTCATCTTCTGGGGTGGCATCGATCACTTCCGTCAGGCGTTGGATAACCACCTGGGCAGTAATAAATTCATCCACTAGCCCGATTACCGCCCCCAAGAAGCCCAGAAAGTTGCTACTCATGCCATTGTAGGCCAGCAACTGACCGATGGATAATGTCTGATTGATCACCAGGTAACTGCCCAACCACAGTACAGCAATGGAAGTAAATGTGGAAAGAATGCTGGTGATTGTACTGCTGTAAAGCCCCAGCTTCATCATACCCCAGCCCAGGTTGGCCAGGCGACCGTAATTGCTTTGATACTCTCCCCAAGCTTGAGGGGTAGCTGGGGTGGTTTTTAGGACCTGCACCCCCCGAAACGTTTCTACCAGAAAGCCTTGGTTTTCTGTGCCTAAGACGATCATGTTGCGGGTTTTGGCGCGCAAGGCAGGCAGGAAAAGCAGATTGACGATAGTAACGATCACAAAGGCACCAATCGAAGCCAGAGTCAGTTCCCAACTGTAGAAGATCATCAAGGCCAAGGAAACCAAGGCGATAAAAAATTGGCTGGGCAAACCGAGGACAATTTGGGAAACTAGATTATTGATAGCATCCACGTCAGCAATGCGGCTGACCACTTCCCCACTGCGCCGTCCTTCAAAGTAAGATAGGGGCAAGCGCAGGAGTTTTCGCCCGTATTCCATGATCAGGCCTAATTGCAGCCGTTGGCCGAAGTGACCGATCAGGTGAGACTGGACCAAACCGATGGCACTGCTAAACAGGTTCATGGCAATCACCCCAATGGCCACAGTGGTAAGCAGTTGGGTATCCCCCCGCACCAGCACGTCATCGGTGAGCAGTTGCATCATCAAGGGGGAGGCCAGGGAGAGCAGTCCAATAGCAAAGTTGATGCTAATGGCTTGGGCTAAAATGAAGCGATAGGGCCAGACCCGGGCAATAAAGCGCCCAAACCCACCAACTTTATCGTTCTGTTGCTGATAAAAGCGGCTGTCGTCGGGGGTCAGTAACAGCATGATGCCGTTACCCCAACCCTCGATTAACTCTCTGCGAGTGAGGTAGCGTACCCCTACTCCAGGGTCTGCAATCACATATTTTTTTCCTTTTTTGCCATATAATACCACCCAGTGGTAGCCTTTCCAATGGATGATGGCTGGCAAGGGTACTTCATTAATGCGATCGATAATTTGATCAGTGGCTTTGACTTGGCGGGAGTTGAATCCCAAGACTTCTGCTCCTCGGCTCAATCCGAGCAAAGTAGTTCCTCGGGAGCCAGTGCCTACTGCTTCCCTCACACGACTGATGGCAAAGGTGCGTCCGTAATGCTTGGCAATGGTGGCGATGGAAGCTGCACCGCAGTCTTCTTCACTATGTTGGAGGACAATTGGGTATCTCATCTTTAGGGCGAATGGTAGGGGAGAAGTTGGGGCTTTGTCCCGGACTTTATCTAACCGTGAAAAAATCTTACACTAAAATGGCCGATCACCGAGATCCGAAGGGCGCGAGGGGTAGATAAGTCAGTATTCACTTTCAGGCCTTTTTAGGCAATTGATTTTTACCTTGCCTTTAGAGGTTTTCAGCCTCTAAAGGTACCCAAAAATGTCAAAGTCCCAATAATTATGAGTATAATTATTAGTTAAGTGTTTGAATTAAGTGTTTAAGTTAAGTGTTTAAGTTAAGTGTTTAACTGGGGCAAACCCATCTAAATTCTAGAAGCCTTACTATGAACAGACCACCTTCTAGGACAGCCCCTTCTTCGGGATTTAGATTTAGTGAACACTTATTAATTAGCAGTGATTTTGTCGATGTTTGACATAGTTTTTATCCTTGATTGAACTTGACTTAATTTTCCTGGAAGCCAATGGTTGTTCCAGCTAGAAGGGTAAGCTGCCGACAGTTAACTTGGCTTACCCCTTCTATAGACTTGTCAGGGAAACCTCAGGAACTTACGCAGCCATTTATAAAAGTTCACATGAAGACGGTAAAAACAAACCTGATAGCAGCAGTCCTGTTGAGAGTGTTAGATCACGATTGGGGATCTGATCTTGAGCAAGGTTTGGTAGAGCCAAAAAAGGGGTCAGGGGAAACAGTCCCCTGACCCGATACTGTGTTGAGCTTGCGCCCCTGAGATGGCTTGTTCGAGCTGAAGCGATTCACCACAGAGGTGTAGATCACTCACCATTGACTTTATGGTGAGAATGTCACAGCCAAAGTAAGTTACTGATGGCTGTGATTTTGGGTTTAGGCAAAAGCGCGGTAGTAAATATCGTAGGTGGAACCACTTCCACTTACTCGCGCTCTTCGTTGATAACCATTGGTGTTATATGCGGTAAAACCTCCCATGGGATCGTCAGGATTCAAAAAGCCATCTTTATCAAAAAGTTGAACCCTTGCAAAAGAACCAGGAGTCGATGTGCCTTGGTTGACAGTGCGAGTCTGACCTGTAGAAAAAGATTTATGTCCCCAGATCTTGTTGCCATTAATGGTGATATAGGTGTCGTCTTTACCGATGAAGTCAGCACCAGCCTTAATCGCTTGAATTTGATCGATTAATATGAACAGACCACCTTCTACGACCGCCCCTTGTTCGGGAGTTAATTCAGTGAAAAGTTCTTCATTGGCAGTGATTTTGTCGATGTTTGACATGATGGTTCTCCTTGATTAGAATTTACTTAATTTTCCTGGAAGGCAATGGTTGTTCCAGGTAGAAGGGTAAGCTGCCGACAGTTAACTTGGCTTACCCCTTCTATTGACTTGTCAGGGAAAGATCTCGAACTTACGCAGCAATTTACAAAACTTCATATTAAGACCGCAAAAAAAAAGGCGTACGCAACTCTCAATGGGGTTGCTATCTTTGGCAACCCTAAGGAAGCAGCATCGCCGTCCTGCTCAGAGTGTTAGATCTCGATTGGGGATCTGATCTTGAGCAAGGTTTGGTAGAGCCAAAAAAGGGGTCAGGGGACTGTTTCCCCTGACCCGATACTGTGTTGAGCTTGCGCCCCTGACTATTCACTTTTAGCTGAGAATGTCACAGCCAAAGTAAGTTACTGATGGCTGTGATTTTTGGTTTAGGCAAAAGCGCGGTAGTAAATATCGTAGGTAGAACCACTTCCACTTACTCGCGCTCTTCGTTGAGAACCGAAGGTGTTAAATGCAGTAAAACCTCCCATGCGATCGTCACGAGAAAAGCGATCTTTATCAAAAAGTTGAACCCTTGCAAAAGAACCAGGAGTCGATGTGCCTTGGTTGACAGTGCGAGTCTGACCTGTAGAAAAAGATTTATCTCCCCAGATCTTGTTGCCATTAATGGTGATATAGGTGTCGTCTTTACCGATGAAGTCAGCACCAGCCTTAATCGCTTGAATTTGATCGATTAATATGAACAGACCACCTTCTACGACCGCCCCTTGTTCGGGAGTTAATTCAGTGAAAAGTTCTTCATTGGCAGTGATTTTGTCGATGTTTGACATGATGGTTCTCCTTGATTAGAATTTACTTAATTTTCCTGGAAGGCAATGGTTGTTCCAGGTAGAAGGGTAAGCTGCCGACAGTTAACTTGGCTTACCCCTT
>NZ_JAAHHM010000080.1:27859-34305 GCF_010692445.1 Moorena sp. SIO3E8
GGCAGTGATTTTGTCGATGTTTGACATGATGGTTCTCCTTGATTAGAATTTACTTAATTTTCCTGGAAGGCAATGGTTGTTCCAGGTAGAAGGGTAAGCTGCCGACAGTTAACTTGGCTTACCCCTTTATTGACTTGTCAGGGAAACCTCCGGAACTTACGCAGCAATTTACAAAAGTTCATATTAAGACCGCAAAAAAAAGGCGTACGCAACTAAACTTTGGTTGAGAGTGTTCCACGACGATGGGAAATCTGATCTTCACAAGAAATGGTAGAGCCAAAAAAGGGGTCAGGGGAAACAGTCCCCTGACCCGATACTGTGTTGAGCTTGCGCCCCTGAGATTTCTTGTTCGAGCTGACCTGAGACAAGACAGTGTCACCTCAGAGATTCAACCCCCGTAAATCCACTTCAGATTTACCTCAATCTAAAGTGCACCATTGTCAGCGAGGGTGATATCAAATGGACGAAAAGTGCTACTGTTAAATTGGAATACATACTCACGTCCATTGGCCGCATTGACTGTTCGCGCTCGGAACCGTGGTCTGAAGGGGAGAGAGTCAAAGGTAACGTTTCCTCCCTCGTTAGTAAACAATAATACACTCTGGCCAGGGCGCAAGTTTCTTGCTCGACCATCGATAATGTAGGCAACACGGAAAGGGAGTTGGTTCTTAATCTTGAAGATTTCGTTTTGGCCAGCGCCGCCCCGCCTGACTATGCCGCCACTGACTGTTTCAGCATCTGTCTCATTTAAGTCCACAAACAGGTCTTGATTAGCACAAATACTTGACATGGTTTTTCTCCTAGATATAACTTGACTTCAGTTCCCTCGAAGCACATCTGTGTGACTCTTAGAGGGGTAAGCCAAGAGGCCGTAATTAAGATAAATTCATACAGAACCCAATGACCGGTTTTGCTATTAAAAGCATCACACTTTCTTGACTGCCCTGAGTCTGCTAATTACTAGCATAATCTCATTTATATACAGCAGAAGATAAAGTTTTGTAACTTTTATGATCAAGTTTTGTAACGAATCTGCTCAAACTAGGAAATTACCCTGATCGCGGTTTGGAAATCCCTAGAACTGGCGTTGTAGTGGTTGACTAGTTATTCAGCTATAGCAATTCTATATGATTCGTAAAATATATTGCCCAAAGCTATCGCTATAACCTTTGCCCAGTAAAGATTTACGATTTTGCATATTTTACAAATGATTTAGGATTGCTATAGATAATTTATTACTTCCTGATCAAAACTGCGATCAGGACTAATGTTAGAGCAGAAAAAGGGGTCAGGGGACTTTTTCCCCTGACCCGATATGGTCTTGAGCTTGTGCCCCTGAGTCTACCCTATGCGAAAGAGTTCGATATCGTATGGATAAGGAGTCCTTCGGTCGAGTTGAAATGCATACTTACCTCCATTGGACAAATTGTATTTTCGCAATTGAACCCCTGGTCGGCCAAAATCATAGTCAAAGGCAATGTTTCCTCCTTTTTTAGTATTCCATGTTACATCCACACCAGGGTAGGGGTAGGATGTTTGTTTGCCATCAACACTGTAAGGTAGACGAACATGAGTTTGGTTAGAAACCGTGAATATCTCACGTTTTCGCCCCCCGAATATCTTGGATAAAAAGCCTCCTCCGCTAACTGTTTCAGCATCGGTCTGATTTAAATCAACAAACAGATCTGGATTAGCAGAAATAGTGGACATGATTTTTCTCCTGGATTTAATTTGAATTAATTTGACTGGAATTACATCTTTTTTCCAGTTATGGGGGTAAGCAAATCAGCAGTAAATCAACCCTATTACACAGCACATTATTATCGGTTTTGCCATGAATAGGATTACGCTTTTTTGATTGCCCTCACTTTATTAATCACTCCGAAAATCCAATTTTTCTACAACAGAGTATAAAGTTTTGTAAAAAAAATAGTTTTTTTATATTCTAATGAAGTACATTAATTTTTTTAAAAAATCAGCATTTTAGCTGTTTTTGCTTTACTTATGTACCTCACTATACAAATAAAATAAAAACACATATAAAGTTTTGTAACGAATTGCAGAAAACTTGGAATTTACCCTAATAACTAATTAGACAAGAATTCTGAATCGGTGGTCATGAACAAGCAAATTCAACATCTGGTGCTTCAAATACAACATTATAATCCGGAAAATCAACAGCGGAACCAGGCTTTGGCAGAATTGGTTGAGCAAATTTTGCGTACCCGTAAAGTGTGTCGCCCATGTCCAGGTCAGCCTTTATCTGGCATCTATCTAGAGATCTATCAGACCGTACAGCAGCAGCTCAACCATGAACTTGAGGATGATCTTGACAGCCCATATCTACGAATAACTTCTGATCAGGAGTGGGCCTCTTGGCGGGATAGTGTTTTTAAGAAGGTACTCGACGAGGGTCGTCTTCAGCAGCTAGCCCTAGAAGCACAACGGCACCAACCCCATACCCCAGAGGGATTTTATGCCTTAACGGAATTGCTCAATGCCCTTAAGCTTTCCGGTAAGCTTTGCCATCGAGGCAAATTTTCCCGTGAGGTCTATGATGATGCTGTGAATCGGACATTGTATTATGTCTATCAAAACCTCAATCACTACAATCGAGAAAAAGGAAAATTTATAGCCTGGGTCAATTATCGCCTCGATAAGATGTTAAAAAAGGCTCAACAAGACCTGACTGACCCATTTATCCAAGCTCAATCTGGCAAAATTGTCAGAATTAAATATCAGTTGAGCGCTCTGATTAAAAGCACCAAACTAGATCATGTGATTGTTTGGATAACACTAACCATCAAAGGCCGGATTACAGACAAGACCCAGGCCAGTAATATTACTAAAATTCTGATAGTATTATTTTTGTTGTGCCAGTTAATCCTA
Source organism: Moorena sp. SIO3E8 (assembly GCF_010692445.1). Lineage (NCBI taxonomy): Bacteria > Bacillati > Cyanobacteriota > Cyanophyceae > Coleofasciculales > Coleofasciculaceae > Moorena > Moorena sp. SIO3E8. Next base: position 30,749 of record NZ_JAAHHM010000080.1, read on the forward strand.
AAAGACCGGAAAAAAGGAAATTCATTAGTGTTTGAGATGGCTAAAGCCTCTCTCCCTTTTTCCTCACACTTGTCTGAGAACACTGGGGAATCGCTTACCCTAGAGACTGTGGCACAACCGCAAACAGAACTGACGTTGTATGACCAGGTCAGATCCTATTTTAAAGAAGACCCAGAAAAGCTCTTGCAGAAACATATAAAAAACCATCCTGAAGCTACCTTGCAAGTGATAGGGTTAGCCTACCTCGACGGAAAAAAATGGCAAGAGATATCGGATTCTTTAGGAATTAAAATTTCATCCCTTAATAACTTCTTTCAACGTAATCTTATAAAATTAGCCCCTGAAATCAAGAGATATATAGAAGACTAAATGAGCTAAAAGTGATATAAAAAAAATCGCTGCTTAATCTTAGCCATACATAAACCTACATCAACTGTAGGGGTTAAATTAAATTATTACTATCTATATTCTACTACCCATAGAGTTGATAATTGATTGATAAGGCTAAACTAGAGAGATTGCTCAGCCACACCAGCCTGTCAAATTATACTCATACTACTTATGGTCACACTACCAGAAGCAGCCCATCAGCTAGCAGAGAAGCGTTGCCAACAGCAATCTAATCTGGAAAAAGCCGAACAGGTTTATCTCAATACCTTGGCGGTGTATGCAGTTAATGATTATTTACAGGGTCTAGAATTTGAAACTGATTTATACTCTAGTGATAGCCATAATTCGATCATGCAGACATTCCTAGATGTGGGGGATTTAGTGGTTAAAAATTATGGCAAGCTCGAATGTAAACCAGTCTCACCAGATGCCGAGTTTGTTTACGTCCCAGAAGAAGTTTTGCAAGACAGAATTGGTTATATAGCGGTGCAACTGAATGACTCCTTGACAGAAGCAAAACTGCTGGGATTTGTGGAAAATGTTACAACTAATGAGTTACCGTTAAGGCAGTTGCAGCCGATGGCAGATTTTCCAGAATACCTTCAGGATTTACCCAGAAAATCCACCGATAGTCGAGAGGTTTAATGTTGAAGGTTTTCTGTCAGAATGCAGAATGTAGAATTAAGAATGTAGAAGGCATAAGGCAGAAGGCATAAGGCAGAAGGCATAAGGCAGAAGGCATAAGGCAGAAGGCAGAAGGCATAAGGCAGAAGGCAGAATTCCAAATTCTAAATTCCAAATTCTAAATTATACATTATAAAAGGTTGAAGGTTGTTTAGTGCGTAGGGTGCGTTAGGGGCGGAAAGCCTCGGATTTTTCGCCTCGTAGCCAGTGTTGGGATAGTCCGCCCCGTAACGCACCACCAAAAGGCTCACCCTCATTTTCTGTCGTTGCTGAATCAAGGAATGAATATCAGTGGTGTGGGCATCCTGCCTGCGCACAAATGAAACGGGCAAGATGCCCATTCCACGGCAAGATGCCCATTCCACAGCCAGATGCCCATTCCACAGGTGCGACCCGTGGCGAATTTAATAATTAGATGGGGAAAGCGCACCTAAAAACTCTTTCATTTCATTATTAAGCAATGCCAATCGGGTTGCTTGGCACTGCTCAGCCTAGGATTAATCACTTGGGATCTCCGGATCAGAATTGACCCAAACGATTGATGTTTGGTCGGCAGTGCATCGGACAGATTCACTAAGCTTGCCCATCGGGTTGCTTGGCACTGCCCACCCTACGATTCTATAATTCTGGCAAAAAATAAAGTTTTGTAAATTAACCCATAAAAATGTGAGCTCAGCTAGATAAGTAAGCAGGTCAGTCTTTCTAATTGATAGCAATGAAAGATCAAATTAGGCAGCTGGTATGCCAAGTGCAAAGCTATCCACGGGATACTCAAGAGCGGCAGCAAGCTTTAGGAACACTGGTTAAGCAAATTTTGCGATCGCGTAAAATTTGCCGCCCATCCAAAGGTCAACCTCTATCTGGTATTTATCGAGATATTTTGGAGGCAGTGCAGAAACAGCTAACCCAGGATCTAGAGCAGACTATTGATAGGTATAGCCCACAATTTATTTCTGACAGAGAGTGGACATCTTGGCGAGATATGGCCTTTAAAAAGGTAATAGATAACTATCGCCTTGAACAACTCGCCCTAGAAGCGCAAGGACAAAAAACTCATACTAAAGAACGACTGTATGCTTTAACAGAATTAATCAATGCTTTGCAAATTTCCGGCAAACTGTACCATCCCCCTGGCTTTTCTATTGATGTTTATCAAGATGCAGTAATTAGAACCTTAGGGTTTGTATTTCAAAACATCAATGTCTACAATCCTGACAAGGGCAAATTTATGAAGTGGGTGAATTTTCGTCTTTATGTGATGTTACAAGAAGTCCGCAAAGAACTTAACGAACCCTTTCTACAATCTCAATACAACAAAGTTTTTAGAACTCAATCGGATTTGAAACGTCTGATTAAAAAAACAAAAACTGAGACGGTTTTGCTTTGGTTTCAGCTAATACTTAAAGGGAGAATTACAGTAATAGATCAGGGATGGCAAGTTTTTTATATCCTGATTGTCTTATTAAAATTATCCCAGTTACTAACCAAAAAACCAATTTATGTCAATACATTATTGTTCGAGATGGCTCAAGCATCTCTCCCTTTATCATCAACGTTATCTGGACTAAATAAAAAATCAATTACTATCGAAAATATCCCACAATCGGAAATAGATATTCCCTTGTCTGAAAAAGTAAGACAATACATTAATGAAGACCCTGATCGGCTATTTCAAAAGCATATTAGAAACCATCCTGAAGCAACGTTTCAAACTATCGCTTTAGCCTATCTAGACGGAAAAAAATGGAAAGAAATATCTAAACTATTCGGAATTAGTGTTCCTACACTAAGTCATTTCTACCAACGTTGTCTTAAGGAAGTAGCTCCTAAAATCAAAAAGTCTATACAGGAGTAGCTGGCATGAAATAATTATAATATCAAGAGAATTCACCCAACTTATACTAGTTTAAAATATACTAGGGTGTTTGCAAAGATGTGATTGATTTAACTTCGACATTCAGCTCAATGGCTTCAGGGTGCTTAATACCTTTTCAGGGATGTTAAAAATTAAAAGGCGCTGGGAACAGGGAACAGGGAACAGGGAACAGGGAACAGGGAACAGGGAATTAAAAAGCTTTTTAGTAAGCATATGCGCTACGCGCACGCTACGCGAACAGCCGTCAGCCGTCAGCCGTGAGCTAAAGGCTCACGCGTGCGCGTTCAGCTTTTTGGCACAGGCTTCTACGCTGGGACTTCACTCAGATTAAACCAATGCTTACTTGTTGTCTTGATGCAGTCGCTCATGGGGGAAACCACGGCAGTGCGGTCATGGGGGGAACCCCCAAGACCGCACTGCCTCCCCAAGACCGCGCTGCATCGCTTATTCAAAAGCTGAGAGCTGATAGCTGAGAGCTGATATACCAATCCTAAATGATTTTGAAGAAAAATGAGATATCATGGAATATAAATTTACCACCATGTTCTCATGACTCTGGAAGAATTTATAGCTAGCAATCGAGACCCTAGAGAGCTAAAGCGAGCAA
>NZ_JAAHHM010000081.1:0-32789 GCF_010692445.1 Moorena sp. SIO3E8
GCATAGCCTAGTTGTGAAGAGTGTAATCGGATGAGCTGAGCATCGAGTGCGAGTGGGTCAGCGGTTCATCCTTCTGTTTCACCATTATCCGCAGCTGCTCAAGCATTTCTACCGCGCTGCACTAGTGGTATTGCAGCGACCAAGCCAACAGGCAGGACTTGCTACTTTGATAGCTGCTATGGGATCAACACTACTATTTCCTGTTTTTCGTTTGTTTCCTGGGCAATTACTACTGGCTTTGGTGAAGGGACTTGCGACATCACTATCAGTGTTCTATGTGCTATTTCCCAGTTTGCTACTTTACTATCTGCTCAAGTCTGTAGATGGTATGAGCCTTTTAGGACGGGGTATTGCTCGCTTAGTTCCTGAGCGAGACTTACAGGTGTTGCTGCTAGTGATTGGGTTCGCTCCTTTTGCCGAGTCAGTTAGTGGATTTGGAGTTGGTACCATTTTAGTAATTCCACTGTTTCTCGCACTAGGTTATAGTTCTGCTCAGTCAGCTATACTGGGTATTTTGGGTCAAATGGCTGTACCTTGGGGAGGATTAGCGATAGGTACAGTTCTTGGAGCGGAAATAACTAATCTAGATCCTAGTATTCTAGGTTCGACTACTGCTCTTTTGACTGCTCCTCTGCCGGTAGTTTACGGACTGGTGGCACTAGCAGTGAGTGGCGGAAAGAAATCCGTGCAACGCCGATGGCCAGAAGCGATCGCTGCCGGAGTGCTTCTTACCATAGGAGTTTGGGGGTTCAGTTGGATTCCTGGGGTTGAACTGGCCGGTGTACTTGGCAGCACACTGGTAATGTCATTCTTAGTGGTGTGGGCAAACCGAAAACTATTTCATAAACTATTTCATAAGGCAAAACGAAAAAGAACAGTAAATCTAGTCAACACTGCCCGTAATAGTTCCGAAAAAACGGCTCATGATTCGGCTGAGTATGGTATTACTAAAGTATCCCTCTGGCAGGTAATAGCTCCCTACGGAATTCTGACAGCAATTCTGCTGATCTCTCGCTTAGTTGTTCCTCTAAAAATTTTGCTGAAGAGCCATTTTGTGATATCCATAGCTGCCATCAATCTAAATCTACCCCTGCTTTACAACCCAGGCTTTTATTTACTTTTGACAGCTTTGGCTACAGTCACAATTTTGGGAACAGTCGTACACAAACTGCAAGTGATAACAATACAAGCTTGGCAACAATTTATCCCTGGAGCCATCGCACTCGCCTGTTTTCTAGCAGCCTCTCAAGTTATGCAAGCCAGTGGCATGATAGCTAGTCTAGGCATGGCCGCAGCAACACTTGGTGACAAGTATATATGGGTTGCACCTTGGTTAGCTGCTCTAGGAGGCTGGATTACTGGTTCAAGTACTGCGAGTAATGCCCTACTTTCCCAATTACAACAAGAGGTAAGCATTCAGTCTGGCTTACCACTAGAGTGGCTGATGGGAGCTCAGAATGGAGCTAGCGCCCACGCCACGATGATTTCACCTGCTCGCGCTATTATTGCTGCCACTGCTGTTGGGTGGTCTGGAGCTGAAGTCTTTTTGCTCCGGCAGATGGGACTAGTTGTTCTAGGAGCAGTGGCAGTTATTATGTCACTTCTGGTTTTGGCTTTACCATAAAATCTCTATTTTTAGATAGAGTAAGTATCAAATAAATCACTGAACATAAATTATGTTAATTATGTTCTCTTGATTAAGAAAATTAAAGTTGCTCAAACCCTTTCTGTTCCAAGATACCCGATCACCCATCCGAAGTTCCCTGGTCTGAACAGTCAACTTGAATTATGTCTGGCTACGGAGTATGATATGTAAATCCTAGAGATGGTTGAGCCAAATGACCCAGCTGAAATGCCCTAAATGTGAAGGAACCTTAGAAGCAGTTGTGTATTCAACGATTCCTGTAGACCGCTGCAGCAGCTGTCAAGGGATCTGGTTTGATTCCATGGAAGCTCAACTGTTGAAGGACATAAAAGGCTCCGAGATTATAGATACAGGTGACCCTAAAACAGGGAGTAACTTTAATGAAATTAGAGATATTAATTGCCCGAAATGCCAGACAAAACTGACCAAAATGGTTGATATAAAACAGACTCATATTCGGTATTAAAAATGCCCGGTATGCTATGGTATATGGTTTGATGCTGGTGAATTTAAGGATTATAAGGAAGAGGGAATAGCAGACTTTTTTAAGGATATTTTTAGCTAATTAATAGCCTAATTAGCAATTTAAAATTTCAATTAATTGGCTGCCACTGGGAAAACCTATGGGAAAAGGTAGTAGCTTGACCACGATGCTAATTTCCCTGATCAAGCAGGTTCGAGATGCTCAAGTCCGAAATGATCAACTCTATTGGGCTGGTTTCGGTAAAGTGATGATAAATTCACTATACGCTCCCACTTCAGTTTCCAGCTTCAAGGTTCCTCCATGCTGACCGACGATGATATCATGGGTCATTGATAATCCTAATCCTGTTCCTTCTCCAGTGGGTTTAGTGGTAAAGAAAGGATGGAAAATTTTATCTTTAATCTCCGGTGGTATCCCTATACCATTGTCACGGATGCGGATTTCTACCATCTGCTCCAGATTTTGGGTTTTGACCCGCAATGTCGCGGTAAAGGCTTTCTCCACCTGATCTGGATCTGACTGATAAGATTGCTGTTTGGCTTGAACCGCATAGCAACTGTTGTCAAGTAGGTTAATGAAGGCGCGGCTAAGATCATTTGATACTAGCTCTAATGGTTCAATAGAGTTATCGTAATCTGTGTCAATGATAATATTGAAGCGATTGTCAGAGGCTCGCTTGCTGTGATACACCAACTGTACTGCTTCGGCTAAAAGTTCATTAAGGTCAGTCAGTTGATGTTGAGAGCTCTCGGTTCGTGCGTGCAGCATCATACTGCTAATAATGCTATCGGCTCTGTTCCCGTGCTTATTGATAGCTAGGGAATTTTCTTTGATGTCGGTTAGAATCTCTTTGAGATAGTCTAGAGCGTCTGGATCGAGATGTTGAGATTGGTTCTCAAGTTCTTCAAGCGCTTCCTCCACCAGCTCAACGGAACCTTCAGCATAGTTGTTAACAAAGTTGAGAGGATTTCTGAGCTCATGGGCAATACCTGCGGTTAACGCCCCGAGGGAGGCAAGTTTTTCTTGGACAACAATCTGCTGTTGAGCAGCTTTTAATTCGACGGTTCTTTGTTCTACTTTCTCTTCTAGGTTGTGGGAATAGTCTTCTAGTTGCCCATTGGCTTGCTGCAAATCCTGATTCAGTTGAGAGAGTTCCGCCAGTAATCGCTCCCGCTCGGCTTCGGCTCGTTTACGTTCGGTGATGTCTTGAAAGGCTGCGATCGCATAAGCCACATTTCGCTCTTGATCATAGATCGGTGTACCCCAAGCTTCTACAGGAATCATCTTATCCCGTTGGCGTATTTCCATATCGTTAACTGCCACACTCTCCCCCTGCAACGCCCTCAAAATCGGATTCTGTGCTTTCGGGTAAAGTTGCTCAGTTCCAGCGAGATAAATCTGATAAGTGTCTTGTAACTGTGACTTTTTAGCTGACTCTATGATAGCTCTGTCTGAAATCTGCTGTCCAGCTTTATTGATCAAATAAGGCTTACCCTTGGCATCAGTTACACATACTCCCACAGGCATGGCTTCTAAGAACTGCCTCAAGCGATTCTCATTTTCATGGAGTTGGGAAATTAAATCAGCTTGTTCGCGGTTGGATTTTTCTAGCGCTTGATTCATTGTCTGGAGTTGAGCATTTTTTTCAGCTAGCGCCTTATCCTGAGAATAACTATACAATGCCTCTTTTACAGTAATTCTGAGGTCGTCAGCCTGCCAAGGCTTAGGGATATAACGATATAATTTAGCATAGTTAATCACATTTCCCACCGCTTCCAAATCCGCTTGCCCAGTCAACATAATTTTGAGGGTTTTGGGTGAAATAGTATGAATGCGTTTTAGTAATTCATCCCCTTTCAGATTGGGCATGATGTAATCAGAAATAACCAGGGCAACTTCATAGTCATCCTCTACTAATTCTTCGAAGACTTCTAACGCTTCTTCCCCACCTTGGGTCATTTCAATCAGATAGTTATCTCCCAAACTAGTTTCTAGCTCTATTTTCAGGCTATCTAGGATGGTTTGTTCGTCATCAACACAGATAATGGCAGTTCGATTCATAATTCGACTAAAGCATCCTGAATTGTTAAAATTAATTCCCGAGTATTCCAGGGTTTATGTAAACATCGATATAAGTTAGCATATTGTTTCGCCCGTTCAACCGCTTCCTCATCAGCTTGTCCCGTTAGCATAACTTTAATAATATCGGGATATTTGTGATGGACATTAATCAGAAATTGATCCCCTTTCATTCCTGGCATTAACCAATCGGAGACAATAATCAGAATTTGTTCTCCATTCTCATAGAGTTCATCAATGATTTCCAAAGCTTCATCAGCACTTTCAGCAAATTCATAGAGATACTTATCTTCAAAAGCTGCTTGAAGTTCCATCTCCAAGCTTTTCAAAATCGATATTTCATCATCAACACATAAAATTACGGCGTCAGACATGACTAGTTCCCTCATTGAATTCATACCAATTCTGGCCGATTACGGCTACAGATCAATTTCATCTGGCCATCTCCCGATCTGGCGATCTCCCGATTTCCCCATCTGCATCTGTAGTCCTACTTTGAAAAATTGCTATCAATAGTCAGAGAAACGGTCGAGATGGGTTGAGTAGGCAAGGTCGCGTTCGCTAGCCAACGCCCTTCGGGCTAATCGCATAAGTAATCTTACGGTCTTGATCGAAGATGACAAGTTTTTGGTAAGCCTCACACACCCCTCGATAAACCAGGGTTCTAAGGCGCTTAGTAAATTTCCTCAGTGAGCCGATAGCCTGGGAGTATAATCATTATTGGTTACTATGGATGATTTAATGACATGGACTGCAACTAGTCACAGTTTTGACACTCCCCGCTCTTGCCTAGACCGGGTTTTTTTTCCTTGGACCATTGTTTATGAACTAGCTAAACTTATAACTAGCTACACTTATAACTAGCTACACTTATAAAGTTCCCCAGCAATCCTGTCCAAATAACAGTTTCAGGTTCATCATCTCAATGTACCTCCTCAGCCATCGGCTGTGGCTGGTGAATCGGTAGGGAAACTGTAAAGGTAGTTTCACCAGGTACGGACTCCACCTCCATGTGTCCGTGATGTTTCTCTACAATTTTCCTAACAATATCTAATCCCAAACCACTGCCTTCTCCAGCGGCTTTCGTGGTAAAGAACGGCTGAAAGATTTTGGGCTGAATTTCAGGAGGAATCCCTTTGCCAGTGTCAGTAATGCTGACCTTGATTTGGTCATCTTGCTGCCTCACATTAATGGTTAAAGTCCCCTTGTTCTCCATAGCTTGGAGAGCATTGTGAATCAGATTCGTCCAGACTTGATTGAGTTCATCAGGATAGCACCGGATAACTGGCAAAGAATCGTCATAGTTTCTGTAGACGTCTACGCCATGTTTGAGTTGGTTATGATAAAGAGTCAAGACCGTGTCAATGCCATCAGTAATCTGTGCATCTATCTTTTCCCCACTAGAGTCATAACGAGCATAAGTTTTCAAGGCAAACACCACTTTTGTGGCTCGTTCCACGGCAGTGGTAATGTTGCGAGTACTCGTATAGAGGTTAGCTAACTGATAGGCAGTGGTTAAAATCATTTCGTTGTCTGGGTCTTTCAGGAGAGGCAAAAACTCTTCAAAGTCCTCATAAACCCCAATTCCCGCCAATAAATTGGCTAGCTTGACTGCTTTCTCAATAGCGTAGGATTCCAGTTGGCTTCTCAACCTTCGTTTGAGTTGACGTTGCTCTCGGGTAGATAGAGGGGTAGTCTGTCGGCTGGAGTATTGGAGTAAGGCCAACACATCGGACTGACGTTCTGGCGAGAGTCCTTGAAAAAATGAGGGTAATTGGTGGAGGTGGTCGTTGAAGAAGTTAGACAGATTGCCCACACAGGAGCGAATTGCTCCCAGGGGAGTATTGATTTCGTGAGCGATTCCTGCAACCAGTTGTCCAAGAGCAGCGAGTTTTTCTTGGGCGATTATCTGGCTTTGGGCAGCTTCGAGCTGTTCTAGGGTGTTTTGCCACCTCGCTTCTGCTGACCTTAGCTGTTCAATTTCCTCTTTAAGAAGGGCATTTTGCTCCTTGAGGGCCTTTGCCTGACTTTGCAGTTGCAAATGGGTTCTAACTCTGGCTAATACTTCCTCTGACTGAATCGGTTTGGTCAGATAGTCCACTGCTCCGAGAGAAAAACCCTTGACCTTGTTCACGGTCTCGCTCAGGGCTGTCATAAAAATCACAGGAATTTCACGGGTTAACGGATTTTCCTTCAGCCGATGGCACGTTTCAAATCCATCAATTCCTGGCATCATCACATCTAACACAATCAGATCTGGCGGTTTATAGTCAACCTGTTCAATGGCGCTTTCGCCATCAGTGGCAACTGCAACTTTGAAACCAGCACTGATCAATGTTGTGGATAGTACTTCTAAATTGGTGGCGATATCATCTACAATTAATATTAGTTGTTGATCCTGGCCATTGATCATTGTTACACCTTTTTATAGAGTGGTCGAAGCAAGTAACCAATTAATAAATCGTTGCTAAACCATCCTGATAACTCCTAATAACCCTAACCATAAATCTATCAGCATGACTTCCTAATAGTTAAACCGTAAAACTAGGATTTTATTAATGTTAATCCCATTAACCCCTAAAACTTTGCTCTCATTATCAATGACTGTTTGCTTAGCCGAAAAGTAGGCTATTGGCTGATCCCTGGCAAGGGTAGCATGGGCTTAGGGCGTTAACTGACGGCACCTCAAGTAGTGTGGGCGTAGCCCATAGGCTTACCTCTTAACTAATTACGTTCCAGGTATTGTTTGATGAAATCTTGGATTTTTTTAACCTGAAAGCCTTGAGCGAATTGCTGGATATGTTGGACAAAAATCGCAAATTTATCATCGGATTTATCCAGAGTATCCACTTGTTCTAGAATTTCGCTGATTAAGCCTGTTCTGGCCAAATCATAGAGCTGAGCAAGTTTTTCAGCTGGGGGAGGGATAATCTCTGTAGTTTGACATGAGATGTTTTCAGCCATCATCTTTTCTCGTTCTTCTTTTCCTTCATACACCCATTCCAGTCTCAGATGCATCCGTAATATCTCGAATAGTTTTTCTGAATCTACTGGCTTGGGCAGAAACTCGTCCGCCCCAGACTCAATACTCTTGTGTTGGTGAGTATCAAATACGCTGGCTGAGCAAGCAATCACCACTACTGACTGTAATTGGGGAGATTCTCGCAGCTGTCGGATCAATTCCCAACCATTCATCCCTGGCATGAGCAAGTCCGTAATAATTACCTCAGGCTGACACTGAGCTTTCTCCAAACCCTCTTGACCGTTGGTGGCCTCCACCAGTTCAAACCCAAGGGGGGCAAGCAGATTAACCAAAACCATGCGATTTTCCCATTTATCATCCACCACCAGGATTTTCCGCCCCTGGCCTTTGAAGCCAATGATCCCTGTTTGAGAAGCCATGGGGGCATGTAAGCTTTCTGTGGCTTCTGGCAACTCCAAATTAAACCAAAACACACTGCCAATTTCCGGCTGGCTCCTGACTTCTAAGGTAGAGTTCATCATACACAGGAGTTTCTGAGTAATCGCTAATCCCAATCCTGTCCCTTCTGCTTTGCGAAAGGGATTTCCTACTTGCTCAAAGGGGAAAAAAATCTTTTGTAATTGCTCTGGGGTTATACCAATCCCAGTATCTTCTACTTGAAACCGGATTTTTGTCCTTTTTTCTTTGTTAAGCTCCCTTGTGAAGGAGGGTGATGGGGAGATATCCTTTTGGGTAGATTCAAGGACACTCACTTTCAAGGTTACTTCCCCAGAGTCAGTAAACTTGATGGCATTACTTAGGAGATTCATCAGTACTTGTCGTAGGCGTTTCTCATCCCCATAGATGCCATTGGGGAGTTGAGAAAGGGGTTGGTAAGTAAATACAATGTCCTTCTGATTAGCGCGGATACTGCAGATGTCAACCAGGTTTTCCAGAAAGGAGGAAAAATGAAAATTTCTAGGAACGAGTTCCATTTTCCTGGCTTCAATTTTGGATAGATCTAGAATGTCGTTAATCAGGGTTAACAGGTGTGAACCACACTGATGAATGATGTGGACGCCTTTGAGTTCCTCAGGGGTCATGGTTTTGGACTTTTTGAGGATTTGGGTGTAGCCGAGGATACCATTAAGGGGGGTTCTTAGTTCGTGGCTCATGTTAGCCAGGAATTCGCTTTTGGCACGATTGGCGACTTCCGCAGCCTCTTTAGCATCTTGCAGTGCTGCTTCCGCTTGGTTGCGAGCAGTGACATCAACCATAACCGCTAGAGACCGAACCACCTGACCTAACTCATCTTGTTCAGCAATAGCGGAAAGAAGCACGTCAATGATTTCTCCATTCTTGCAAATCACCTGATAGGGAACATCCAAGCACATTTCTGTCTCAAAACATTTAGGCAGAAACATCCCTTGGGTGTACTGGCGTGATTCTGTTAAAAAATCAGTTGATTGTCTTCCAATAACTTCATTACGATCGTAGCCTAACTTCTTTTGCCAGTAGTTACTGACACTGAGCAATTTACCATTGCTATCAATCGAATGCAGCATAACTGGTGTATTTTCATAGAGCGTGCGAAAGCGTTCTCTGCTCAGCCGCAGCTCCTCCTCGGCCTGTTTGCGATCGCTAATATCTTTATGGGTTCCTGCCATTCGTTTCGGGTTGCCCTTGTGATCATGAGCCACGACTTTACCGTAAATGGCAATCCATTTCCATTGACCAGATTTGGTTCGTACTCTATGGTCACAGGCCAAGAGAACCGAACTGTTCTTTAGACAAGCATTCAGCAACGACTTTACTAAGGCTTTATCCTCTGGATGTATCAGCTTTTCCCAACTGCTGAGGTATCCTGGTAGCTCATCCACATCATAGCCCAGCATTTCTAACCACCGGGGACTGTAATAAACCTCTCCAGTCGTGATGTTCCAGTCCCAGAGTCCATCACCAGATCCTTCTAAGGCTAGCTGCAAGCGTTCCTGACTCAGTCCCAGTTCCTCTTCTGCGTGCTGATGCTCTATCTTAGCCCGTGCTAGTAAGCTAGAACCAATACCAATTAGCAGCACTAAACTACCATAAAGCCACCCTAGGGGCTTCCAGGAATCACGAGAGCGTTCATTTATCACCTTAGGGGAAATGTAGGTGACAATTTTCCAGGTATCGGAGTTAGCATCCATCGTAGTGGGATCAGAAAAACGCTTTTGTACAGGAGTTTTACCTGTTTGCATCTCGTAGAAAGGATGAACAGTGGTAAAGGTAAACTTACCGTTAGTAGTTTCAAATTGCCCCTGATCAGCCTTAGAAATCCGTTGCCATTCTTTTGGAAACCCCTTGGCAAAGGTACGGTCTTTGCGGTTAGGATACATGAATCCCCATTCATCCTCTGGCTTGGTTCCCTTCAGCCAAAACCCCTCACCATTCAAGAGCATCATTTCCCCTAAGGACGTGTGATTTTCGGATTCCAAACTATTGATGAAATGTTTAGGAAAATAGTTAATCATGACGATGCCCCGTTTCTGACCAGAACTGTCAAAAACAGGGCTACCAACGCGAATCACTGGCTTCAGGGGGTGTTCAATTTTTCCATTTTCGACATTCAGGTCTAGGGGAGAGACAAACATTTCTCCCTTTGGCAAAGCTAAGGTTTTTTTAAACCAGTAACGATTGGCCTTGACTTGCAGTTGTTCCTCAGGCACAATAACCGGCTGACCCTGGTTAAAGTTGACTGTAACAATTTCTTTCCCAGTTGTATCCAGAAAGCGAATTTGGTCATAAAGCCCTTTCTCTCGAACCAGGATCAGATATTCTTGAGTAAGGGCCATGCGCCACCTTTCAGTTTCTTGGGGAGCATCACTGGTGCTATCTAACATTGTCCGTAACTCATTTTGATTGGCTAGGAATCTCAAGTCTGATACAATGACATGGAAATCACTAGTTGCTCGTTGAGCTGCCATCTCAACATTACGAATTTCATTAAGGTTGACTTCGGTTGTGTCAACCTTAACCTCGGTGCGATGCATGAGCACTAGAAAACTTCCTATCCCTATCGTTAAAGGTATAAAAATAGCTAAAAAGTAGTTTAATTCGGCTATAGGGCTAATTTTTTTGATAGTTTTAATTGCTCCGATTAACTAGTTTAGTTTTTGCTAGTTTTTAAAAATTATTCTGTTCACTGTTACCCTTTAATTGTTCCCTTTAATTACCAAAAAACTGTAGTATTATTTTTTTTTTTTTTTAAATAGTCACTACTTCTGCTGCCGCAACTATATATATTGTGTATAATTTAGTTATGAATCAATCCTATAGCAAAGGGAACAGGAAGCAGGGAGTAGGGACCATGGACCATAGACTAGGAACTAGGGAACAAAAATTATCAAAATTATTACACAGATTGCTATACACAATATAGAGTTTTATGCCTGGTTTTATGGTTTTTTAATTAACAAAATAATTAATTAATTATTTTATAGCTTTTTTTAGCCTAATTAGTTACACAGGATTTTTTCCCTCTTCCCTACTCCCTACTCCCTACTCCCTACTCCCTACTCCCTACTCCCTACTCCCTACTCCCTACTCCCTTTGCTATAATAATTATTGCTCCCGATATTGCTGAATAAACTGTCGAATTTTCTTGAGTTTAAAGTCTTCTGATAATTGACGGAGATGTTGACTGAATGGGATTAACTTATCATCCGTTTTTTCCAGGATTTCCACTTGTTTTAAAATGTCGCTAATTAAGCCAGTATTCGCCAAATCGTACAGGTGATCTAGTGCTTCTTTTAAGGGCGGCACTATCGACTTTTGAGTTTTGAGGGGGGATGGTGCTTTGGTCGTGACGTTTTTATCTTTATGTTCTTCTTCTTCATAAACCCATTCTAGTTTCAGATGTACCCGTAACTTCTCTAATAGCTTTTTTGACTCTACTGGCTTCGGCAAAAAATCATCTGCTCCCGCCTCACTACTTTGGTTCTGGTGATCATCAAACACACTGGCTGAACAAGCGATCACTGGCACTGATGAGAATTGGGAGGATTCTCGCAACCGTTGAATCATCTCAAAACCATCCATCTGTGGCATCAATAAGTCAGTAATAATCAGATCCGGTTGGAAGTCTGTGGCTTTCTCTAAACCCTCTTTACCATTGCTCGCTTCTTTTAGTTCAAAGCCAAGGGGAGCTAACAGATTCACTAGTACCCAGCAATTTTCTGGTTTATCATCCACCACCAGAATTTTGCGCCCTTTGCCTGACAAACCAATGATTGTCTTGTCAGGAGCGATCGCATCAGTTACCCCTGTCGCTTCTGGCAAGTCCAAATCAAACCAAAATACACTGCCCACACCCAGCTGGCTTTGCACTTCCAAAGTAGACCCCATCATCTCAAGCAGTTTCTGAGTAATGGCTAATCCCAATCCGGTGCCTTCGGCTCGACTTAAGGGATTCCCCACCTGCTCGAAGGGCAACACTATTCGTTGGATGTGTTCCGGACTCATACCAATACCGGTGTCTTCAATTTCAAACCGAATTGTTTTCAAAATTCCATGGTGGTTTGGCTTTTTGTCTTCCTTTGTTGTTAAGGGCTTTGATTCCAAGACATTGACCTTGAAATTGACTGCGCCAGTGTCAGTAAACTTAATGCCATTACCGAGTAAGTTAATTAGTATTTGTCGCAGGCGTTTTTCATCGCCATGGATGTGATTGGGCAGTTGAGCAAAGGGTTGGTAAGTAAAGAGAATGTCTTTGTGATCAGCGCGGATGCGACAGATGTCAACTAGATTTTCTAGAAAGGAGGGAAAATGAAAATTCCTTGGGTAAAGTTCCATTTTCTTGGCCTCGATTTTAGAAATATCTAAAATATCGTTAATCAGGGTGAGTAGATGGTTGCCACATTGGTGGATAACACGGATGCCCTTGAGTTCCTCAGGGCTCATGATTTTAGAGCGTTGGAGGATTTGGGTATAGCCGAGGATGCCATTGAGGGGAGTGCGCAGTTCATGACTCATATTGGCCAGGAACTCACTTTTAGCACGGTTGGCAATTTCAGCGGTTTCTTTAGCTGCTTGTAATTCTTGGCTGAGGAGCTGTTGACGTTGGACTTCTGCTTCTTTGGATGCCAAAAGATGCTTTACTTGTTGAATCAGATGATTCAGAGAAGTACCTAAGACTCCTATTTCATCTTGGGATATGATCGGGGCTTGTAGAGTAAAATCATCATCTTGAGTGACGCGCTGGGCTACCTCTGTTACTTGTTGAATGTTACGGGTAATCAAGAACGTGACCCTGTTGGCAACTACGGTGGTAATTGCTGACCCCAGCAAGCACAAAGCACTGATACTTAACCACAACTGTCCCTGCACCTGCTCGAGAGGTGCGGCGGAGTAAAGTAAAACCAGTTTGCCCCCCTTGCCATTGATCCCAGTGATCTCTACAGTTTTGGCAATGTAGTTTTTCTCGGCAATAGTGACCTGCACTGGTAGGGATTGGATTGGCGGTGGCTGCCAAGGAGTGTTTTTAGCATCGGTTAAGGTAGAGGCAGTAACCTGAGAATCGTAGAAGGTAACCAGGTGATGGTGCCTATGGGGGCGTAATTGTTCAAGCCATTCATCGCTAATGGTAATGCCAACGATTATTCCCCCTAAGATTTCCTGGGCAGACTTCACCGAGGTTAGACCGACTAGAAGCGATGCAGCATTGTCTTGAGCTGGGAGGAAATCGAACAAATCCATGCCAATGCTTGCCGCTTGGTTGACTGTCTCGTCAATTAGCTCAACTTGGTTAAGGTCTGCCTGCCGCAGTTCCAGCAATACAGACCCGTTCTTGTCTACGAGTTTAAGCAGATCGAGCTGATAAGATAACTGTATCGGCAGTAAATACTGAAACAGCTTTTGCCGGTTCCCTGTCGCAACCAATGTGGAAACATCCTCTCTGTCTGCTATCCACCTTGCCTTCAAAAATAGAGTTTCTTTTTCCTGTTCAAAGGCATGCAATTGTACGGATGAGAAGTTCTGGATCTTATTTTTCAGTTGCAGTTCTATACGCTTAGTGAAAAAATAGCCCAAACTAAAGGTTCCTACTATCCACATTCCCAGGAACACAGAGAGCATCGGCCATAGTATTTTTGCTCTGAGGGAAAGTTTCGAGTACATCTGTCGGAACATGTCACTACTACTCCTGTTCCTGGCTAGATGGTATAAACCCTGATCCGAGCAGATGGTTGCCTCCTTCTTTGCTAAAGGCGAAGTCAATAAAGGTTTGGGCATTATCTGAGGGAGCTTGGCGGTAGACGATGCCAAGGCGACGCACCATTTTATACTTACCTGACTGAATGTTTTCAGGGGTGGGTTCTACGCCATCGAGGCTGAGGCGGTTCACAGGTAGCTGATTAGCGATCGCATAGGCCAGGGAAAAAGCACCGATGCTGTAGGGTGTACTCTCAACCGCTGCAATTAAATCAGCTTCGTGGCGCAAAATCACTGCTTCTGGAGCATTCTTGAGGTCTGACCCAAGGTAATATTTCCGCAATAGTTTCTTGGCTGACTCATCCTCATGTCGATCCAGCACGATAATTGTTGCGTCTGGTCCCCCTAGCTTTTGCCAATTGGTCACCTTGCCGCTGTAGATTGCCTTGAGTTGTTCGGTTTGCAAATTGGTTACTCCTACGACACTAGGGTGAGTTGCTACTACTAAACCATCTTTGGCGATTTCCCGATATACTAAAGAGCCATCATCCTCCTCTGGTTTCAAGGTCCTGGTAACAGTACCAAGATCAACTAATTTGTCTTTAGCGCCAGCGATTCCACCAGGGGATTGACTTTTTGGCAAAAAGGTAATGACTGTGTTTTCAGTCTTAGCTTCATAGGCAGCGGCTAATACCTTCATGGCTGGATAGGGACTCCCTGCCCCAGTAATCTTGATTTCCTGCTGGGGTTGTTGGACATTGGTCGCTTGGTTGGTGTTGGGAGTGCAGCTTACCAACATGGCTAGACTCGTCCCTAGAGCTAGAGTAAACCAGGTATTTAACTTCAACATCTCCAATAAACTATTAATTTTACTCTTGATAATCACGAGTTTTTGGTGAGCCTCAGACATGCCTTGAGCAACTTAGGTTCTAGTGCCAGAGTCAATGCCATAAAGGTGCAACACGACCCTTTTTGAAGGAGACAAGGGAGCCTGTTAAAGGTTTGAATGAATTGATTGAAACCGTCTTTGACAATCAGGATTGATTGGTTAAGTTCATTTTTAATCTAGTCATAGAATATCCTCCTCAAGAGAGATGCAGCCATTGTCTTTTATTACTAGTTTAGTTAAACTATTGCGAATACTTTCCAGTTATGGTATTCTACAATAGCCATATTATAGAGTTCCCAGCTAATCTTACCCAAATAACAGTTTCAGCTTAATCTCTAGTTTATTTTGTTGGTATGTGATCGGAAAAATTTACTAACCAAAAATAGTTTTGTGGATTGGTTATTAATAGTTACTTGTGATCTAGCGTTTCTTATACTTATAAGCTACATTCAATTTTATTACCTCTACTCCCGACTCCCGATTCCCGACTCCCTTTGCTATAATAATTATTGCTCCCGATATTGCTGAATAAACTTTCTGATTTTCTTGAGGTTAAACTCTTCGGCTAATTGACGGAGATGTTGGCTAAATGGGATTAACTTATCATCAGATTTTTCGAGAATTTCAACTTGTTTTAAAATCTCGCTAATTAAGCCAGTCTTAGCCAGATCGTACAGCTGGTCTAGTGATTCTTTTGAGGGCGGCACTATCGAGTTTTCAGTTTTGAGGGGGGATGGTGCCTTGGTGCTTAGGTTTTTATCTTTATCTTCTTCTCCTTCATAAAGCCATTCTAGTTTCAGATATTTCCGCAACTTCTCTAATAGCTTTTTTGACTCTACTGGCTTGGGCAGAAAATCATCGGCTCCCGCCTCAATACTGTGATGCTGGTGATCATCAAACACACTGGCGGAACAAGCGATCAGTGGCACTGATGAGAATTGGGAGGATTCTCGCAACCGTCGGCTCATCTCAAAACCATCCATCTGTGGCATCAACAAGTCAGTAATAATCAGATCCGGTTGGAACTGTTTAGCTTTCTGCAAACCTTCTTTACCATTGGTTGCTTCTTCTAGTTCAAAGCCAAGGGGAGCGAGCAGATTCACCAGTACCCAGCGATTTTCTTGTTTATCATCCACTACCAGAATTTTGCGCTCAATGCCAAGGAAACCAATAATTGTCTGATCAGGAACAATCACATCAGTTACTTCTGTGGCTTCTGGCAACTCCAAATCGAACCAAAATACACTACCAACACCCAGCTGGCTTTGCACTTCCAACGTAGACTCCATCATCTCAAGCAGTTTCTGAGTAATCGCTAATCCTAATCCGGTGCCTTCGGCTCGACTTAAGGGATTCCCCACCTGCTCGAAGGGCAACACTATGCGTTCGATGTGTTCCGGACTCATACCAATACCGGTGTCTTCAATTTCAAACCGAATTGTTCTGATCAGTCCATGGTGGTTTGGCTTTTTGTCTTCCTTTGTTGTTAAGGGCTTTGACTCCAGTACATTTACCTTGAAAGTCACTGCTCCAGTGTCAGTAAATTTAATCCCATTACCCAGTAAGTTGATTAGTACTTGTCGCAGGCGTTTTTCATCGGCATAAATGTGATTGGGGAGTTGAGCAAAGGGTTGGTAACTAAAGGAAATTTCCTTCTGATCAGCGCGGATACGGCAGATGTCAACTAGGTTTTCTAGAAAGGAGGGAAAATGAAAATTCCTTGGGTACAGTTCCATTTTCTTGGCCTCGATTTTAGAAATGTCTAAAATATCGTTAATCAAGGTCAATAGGTGGTTGCCACATTGGTGGATGACACGGATGCCCTTGAGTTCCTCAGGACTTATGATTTTAGAGCGTTGGAGGATTTGGGTATAACCGAGGATGCCATTGAGGGGAGTGCGCAGTTCATGACTCATATTGGCCAGGAACTCACTTTTAGCACGGTTGGCAATTTCAGCGGTTTCTTTAGCTACTTGTAATTCTTCGCTCAGGAGCTGTTGACGTTGAATTTCTACATCTTGAGCTGCTAACAGTGTTTTACTGGTATAGAAGGCTAATAGGGCTGCAGTTGAAATTGATAGGATCATGGTTATCAAAATGATTCGAGTCCGAAGCCTTTCAGAAGCCTCTAGCACAGCTTTGGCATGTGGTATTTCCTCCTCAACTTCCTCTATTATTTCCTCAAGATCATAGACGAAACTTCTGAGGTTGAGCCCTAAAGGACTCTTGCTTAAATCTAAAAACTTTTTTTGGGCTTTCTCGATGTGTTCTGGGGTCAAATTCGACGGATCAATTTGCCGCAATAGTGCCTCTATACGTTGGGTGTAGACTTGTATTAGGCTGTCATAATTTTTGATAAGGTTATTTAAAAGTTCAACTTCCTCTGGTAGCTCATATACCTCTGAATTTTTGTAAGACTCTTTTAATGCCAACCAGTTTTGCTGGGCTAATCGGGAATGCTTTTTAAAACGAGAATACTCTTCATGAAAAAGCTCTGGTTGCTGGAACATAACAGCGAAGTATTGATGGTGTATTTGTATTTCCAGCAGGTAACGTTGCAAGTCCATGAGAAGCTCACTTTCTTCTAAGGTATCTTCTCTTAAGTTCTGAGCATAGTTTTGGTACCCATTGCCAATCAGGAGTCCAACGGTTGTTCCCAGGACAGCAATCCCAAGGGCAATACCATACCCATAGGCAATCTTTTGACTGATACTAAGGCGATTTAGCTGCTTTCTGAACCAGGTAAGGGAACCTGTTAAGGGATGGCATGAGTTGCTTGAAACCGTCTTTAACAATGAAGATGCGGTGGTTGAGTCTGTTTTTAATTTAGTCATATTACTTCTCCATATCCTCCTCAAGGGAGATGCAGCCATTGTCTTTTATCAGTAATTAAAAACTATTGCGAATTATTTAATAATTGTGGGGTTGTACATACCGGGGTTGTAGATACAATTGTAAATAAAGTGGTAAATACAATAGTTATATTATAGAATTCCCAGCCAGTCCCACCCAAGTAACAGTTTCAGTCTCCTATCAATTACCCTTGCTTCTTTAGTTTGGGATTTATAGTGTTAGTCACCAGGTTTATCTAATTACTTTACAGGTATTGTTTGATGAATTCTCTAATTTTTTTTATTTGAAATTTTTCGGATAATTGACGGATAGCTTGGGAAAATGGTATAAATATATCATCATTTTTTTCTAGCTGATCGACTTCCTCTAAAAGGTCATTGATTAAGCCTGACATAGCCAGATCGTAGAGGTAGACTAGTTTTTCTTTTGGAGGACTAACAATTTGTGTTGTTTGAAGTGATATGTTTTTATGATTATGATTTTTGTGTTCTTGACATTCAAAAACTTTTGGCTGATTTTTTTGAAAATTTATTTCATGGTATTCTGGATAAGTGGGTACGTCTAAATCTATAGTAAAACTACTACCTTTGCCTGGTTTAATCTCGACATTAATGTCACCTTCCATCCTCTTGACAAGTTTCTGGGGAATTGCTAAACCCAGTCCAGTACCTTCCACATAACCAGAGGTATTTTCTAGCTTTTAAAAGGGCAAAAATAGTTGAGATAATTGCTCGCTATTCATGCCAATACCGGTGTCTTTTAATTCAAAGCGAATAGTGGTAATCTGTTGGAGTTTATTTGTTATTTCATCTTTAGCATTTTTCCTTGATTCAAGGACACTAACCTTAAAGGCTACTCCCCCTGTTTCAGTAAATTTAATGCCATTGTCGAGTAAGTTAATCAGCACTTGTAGCAAGCGTTTTTCGTCAACAGTAATTGCTCTAGGTAGTCGAGAAGTCGCTTGGTAACTATAGGAAATACCCTTTTGTTCTGCTTTCAACTGACAAATTGCTACGATGTCCTTCAAGAAGGTACCAAAATCAACCGTTTCGGGGTGGAGTTCTAATTGATCAGCTTCAATTGTACAGAGGTCTAAAATCTCATTGATCAGGGTGAGCAGATTAGAGCCGCACTGCTCGATAATATCAATACCTTTCTTGTCGTTAGCAGTTAGGCTAGTTGATTGTTTCAGGATTTGAGCGTAACCCAAAATACCGTTGAGGGGAGTGCGGACTTCGTGGCTGATGTTGGCAATAAATATACTTTTAGCACGGTTAGCAGCTTCACTTTCCACTGCTGCCTGAACTGCTGCTTCTTTGGCTTTCTGGAGTTCCACTGTCCGTTGCTCAACTCGCTGTTCTAGCTGTTTTTCACTCTCCATCAGCGCTGCTACTGCTGAAATGCGATCGCTAATATAGATAGCTAGCAATATGGTCAGTAATAGTCCCCCCAAGGAAACAGTCCAGGGATACCAGGTTCTTCGACTCGCTATATATTCGGAATTGGGCTTAGACAGAATCAACCATTTCTGTCCTGAGACATCAAGAATTACAGTATGGTGTAACCCATTTCTGAGGGTAGCAAGGTTTTCGTCCTTCAAGTCCTTTGATGCTTTGGGTGTACTAGATGAATAGGTATAGAGCAATCGCTCCTCTGTTGGCGCAGATTCGTGAAACAGATAAACATCAATCCCCCTCGGTTGTCGATACTTTAAAGCCCTGTCTACAATGTCTCCAATCAAAAACGCACTTGAGGCAAAACCTTCCAGATTTTGGCGACGGGATATAACTGAATTAGTAGGTGTATTTTGTCGATAAATTGGCCATAAAATTAGGAATCCTAGTTGGTGCTGGGGGCTTTTATGCATTAATGTCATCGGTGCAGTTGCGATCGCTTTGCCACTATCCCGTGATAATTCCAAAGCTTCCAAACTTAGAGAATTCGAGGCTAGGTCAAATCCCAACATTGTCTCATTATCGTGGTATGGCTCAACAAAATAGACCGGAAAATATTCTTCTCTGGGTTTAGCCTTAATCAGCTCTCCCTGAGGATTCTTTTCTGTAATTTTAAAGTTAGGAAAACCCTCTTGTTTGGCAGCTTGTTCGTAAGCGGCTCGTTGCTCATGGGGTACCCAAGGAATCCACTCTAGGGCTTGAATATCTGAATGATTTGACAAGTAAGGCTTGACAAACGTCCGAAATTCCTGACGAGTCACTTTTTCGGAGGCAGCATAAACCCCAACAATCGATTCCAGTTGTTGTAGATTTTTGTCAAGGCTTCTTTGGAGCAAGGAAACAATATCGGTTGCATCTTGTTCAAACTCTTTTTCGATCGTTTTGTTTTCCAAATTCCAAGTTCCCATGAACGTTAGTATGGAAAACATAACCCCTGTAAAAATAGTCAGTGCTAAGGGCAGAGAATGGACTGTTTTTTTGAGCGGGAGTAGAGGATTAATTAGTTTGGTATTATTCATTAAATTACCTTTGTTTAGTCCCTGAGTACATAAAGTTTAATGGTTGGAATTAGTCAGTCTATGAAATATCATAAATAGGCGAGAGATAACTGGTTTTGAAAGTAAACAGGCATCTTCTGAATTCAATGAATATAGTCGTTAAGGAAAGAGCGTATTTTTTTTAACTGAAACTTTTGAGCTAATTCACGGATGTGTTGGACAAAATCACTAGTGTTTGGATCGGATTTTTCTAGGTTATCGATTTGTTTTAAAAGGTCATTGATTAAGCCTGCCCTAGCCAGATCGTAAAGTTGGGAAAGTTTCTCGACTGGAGGAGTCACAATCTCTAGGGTTTGAGATGAGATGTTTTTCTTCTTCCTACTTCCTCCTTCCTGCCTTGCTTGATAAATCCATTCCAGTTTCAGATGCACTTGTAACATCTCTAGTAGCTTTTCTGCCTCTACTGGTTTAGGCAGAAAATCATCCGCTCCAGCCTCACTACTTTTTTCCTTGTCAGTGTCAAATACACTAGCCGAAGACGCAATCACTACTTTTGAGTGCAATTGGGGGGATTGTCGCAACTGTCGGATCATCTCAAAGCCATCCATCTGTGGCATCAACAAGTCAGTGATAATCAGGTCTGGTGGAAATGCTGTGGCTTCCTCTAAACCCTCTTGACCACTGCTAGCCTCCACTAGTTCAAATCCCAGGGGAGCCAGCAGATTTACAATCACCCAGCGATTTTCTTGTTTATCATCCACCACCAGAATTGTGGGTGGCTGACCTTTGAAGCCAATAATCCCTCTTTGAGGAGTCATGGGTTTGGATGCAGCTGTGGTTTCTTTTAACTGCAAATCGAACCAAAACACAGTGCCAATGCCCAACTGGCTGCTTACTTCTAACTTAGACCCCATCATCTGAACCAGTTTCTGAGTAATGGCTAATCCCAATCCCGTCCCTTGTGCTTTATTTAAGGGATTCCCCACCTGCTCGAAGGGCAAAAATATTCGTTCGATTTGTTCCGCACTCATGCCAATACCCGTGTCTTCAATTTTAAATCGAATTGTTGTCAATAGTCCTTGGCTATTGGTCATGTGTTCATTCTCCTTTTCCCTGGGTTTAAGGACACTTACTGTAAACTTAACGTCTCCAGTGTCAGTAAACTTAATCCCATTCCCCAGTAAGTTAATCAGCACTTGTCGCAGGCGTTTTTCATCAGCATGGATGCCGGTGGGAAGTTCAGAAAGGGGTTGGTAAGTAAACAAAATGTCCTTGTTTTGAACTCGGATTTCGCAGATGTCAATCAGGTTCTGAAGAAAAGACGAAAAATGAAAATCTGTCCGGTAGAGTTCCATTTTACCAGCTTCAATTTTGGACAGGTCTAAAATGTCATTAATTAGGGTGAGCAGATGATCACCACATTGATGGATAATGTCAATCCCCTTGAGAGACTGATCAGACAAGGTTTTGGAGCGTTTCAGGATTTGGGTGTAACCGAGGATGCCATTGAGAGGGGTGCGGAGTTCATGGCTGATGTTGGCGAGAAATTCGCTTTTGGCACGGTTGGCCACTGCGCTTTGCGCCGCAGCGCGAACGGCTGCTTCTTTTGCCTGTTTGAGGTCTTCCTCAGCTTGTTTGCGATCGCTAATATCGGTTCTGATCGCCAAATACTGGTAAGGTTTGTCTCTATCATCCAAGAACGGTACAATG
Source organism: Moorena sp. SIO3E8 (assembly GCF_010692445.1). Classification (NCBI taxonomy): domain Bacteria; kingdom Bacillati; phylum Cyanobacteriota; class Cyanophyceae; order Coleofasciculales; family Coleofasciculaceae; genus Moorena; species Moorena sp. SIO3E8. The sequence goes on from NZ_JAAHHM010000081.1 coordinate 21,264, forward strand.
GTGGTATCGACCCAGTAATAGGTGCCATCTTTCGCTTGATTCTTAATTTCTCCCTGCCAAACTTGACCACTAGCAATAATTGACCAGAGGTTTCGGAAGAATTCCTTGGGGTGGTAATTGGAATTGATCAATAGATGGCTTTGTCCAATCAGTTCTTCTCTAGAATATTTAGAGATATGACAGAACCGATCATTGACATCGGTAATTACCCCTTTTTGGTCAGTAATTGCTAGGATTGAACCTTGATCTAAAGCATACTTAAAATCTGATAATTCTTTGATTATTTTTTGTAAAGTTACTTCTATTTTTTGTTTTTTATCAATCTCTTCTATCAGACGTTTATTCACCTGATTGATTGTCAAATAGGTACGTCGATAATCCAGTATTAATCCTACTAGGGGGATCAGGTAGGCAATAATTTTGAGGAAATGGGCGATATGGAAATGACTGTCGAAGAGTGCTTGTGAACCAAAAGCCATGTGGAGTTGGGCGACTGTATCGGGAATAGTACTCACAATTAAGGAGTAAGAGAACAGACTGGGATACCGTTGGTGAAAGCTTGGGTAAATAAAAATGCCAGCAGCAATAAACAGAAGCAATGGCAGGATGTCCCATGGTCGGGGGATAATGAAGTTGGGAAATGTTGTTTCCGGCAGAAGCTCGCTGGTTGCACAGATGTGAATTATGCCATAGGCAATCAACCCAAACCCCAAGCTGACAATAATGACAAAACCCAAGCTGCTGGTTTGGTTTTTTTCTACCCAGCTTCTCCTTAAGCAAAGGCTAGTTCCTAGAATCAGGATTAGTGCATTGAAAAGCCGACAGAGTGTCCAGGTAAATGGAATTAAATTCCGATTATCGGCGACAGCATCAATTAAGTGCTCAGCAGCCACAGTATTAAAGGTATCCATCACACCAGCAAAAAAAAGTGATAGGCCGATGATAGGAACGATTGGGTCTTTGGTGATACTATAGTTTGTGAAGGCTAAGCAAACCGTAAAAATAGCCGTACAGACAGCACTCCACTCCAAGAGTGTGTGTACAAAACTTCCGGACAGGACGGAGTGCATGGCATCATGAAGTTCATGGGGTTCCCATTCAGAGGCTGCCGAGAGGTCAAACAGTTCCTGATCGGTACTAAAATCAACCCCTAATTGATGCACAATATAGGGTAAAATGCAGATAAAAATCACTGTCCAAACCAATGGTTTGGGGAATCTAGTGTTGCCGACAAGCCTGGATTTCGTCATAGTTTGGATTTCCAATATGGCTTTCGGTTTGATCAGTTATAAAGATGAGGAAGGTCTTTAGGTAAGACTTGCCTAAATCATGGCACCAATAGGCAATACCAAGTAGGGTTCTAGTGCCAGAGTCGATTGACTCAGTGATGGAATAGCCTGGAGCTGTAATCATTTAGGGTTAGATTCATTGAACAATATGGACTTCTGTGATGCCAGTTAGATATACCAGTTACATATAGAGTTCCCGACTAGTCCGACCCAAATAACGGCGTTGTATAGCGGTTTTCAATTGGGTGAGGTACAGATTCCTCGGTTTTAGGGAATAGGGAACAGGAAATAGGGAACAGCGGATCTGGGAACAGGGAACAGGGAACAGGGAACAGAGAACAGGGAACAGGGAACAGGGAACAGAGAACAGGGAACAGAGAACAGAGAAGAGGGAATAGGTAAAAAATTATTTGTACCTCATAGCTATGAAAAACGCTAGACTTGTAGGGGGATGATTTATGGAGATTGGGAAGAGACCCGAAGTGGGGGAGGAGACTGCAAGAAGGGGAAGTAAGCTGTGAGGCATCTTATCTGAATTAGCACTATGAATTAGCACTATGAATTAGCACTATGAATTAGCACTATGAATGCTACAAATGATTTCTTTGATTGAATCGGCAAGGGGGCAGGGGCGCTCAGGAAAAAGGGAGAAAACTTTGAAGTTTTCCCCCTTTCTCAAAAATAGACAAGAAATAGACAATTTAAGTGGGCGAAATCCTCAATTAAGCGGTATCCACTGGGAAAACGTAGCCCCTTGACCACAATAGTTATTTTCCTCATCAATGAGATTCCAGACGATAACATCTGAAATCTGGAACCGTTTACCAGTGCTAGAAATACGGACACCTTGATAGTTGCTAATATAGCCCTGGGTTGTGACTTGGTTAAGCAGGTGTAAGCGCTCCTCCCTTTCCATCGGCTCAGCTGAATATCTCGAAGGCATCTGAGTCAATTGGTTCCAATCCATTTCCCACAATTCCAAAGCTTTCCGATTGCCATAGTTGTAAATCGGGTCTGATTCAGTGTTGTGAGAGAGGACCGTAAAGGGAGCTTCAAATAGTGCCTGTGCAATTTCGATAGGTAAGCCACTGGTATCGATTAGAGAATGCCCTGTCCAATGATGAAAGCTATTGATTAGACGTTCGCTCTGGCGAATTACTGGGTCTTGTTGCCAAGGAAATTGGAGCTCAGTGTTCATCGGTTTATTATTTTGCAAAGATTTATCACCCTTAGGGAACTATAGCAATCCTAAACTCTGTGATCCTGAACTCCTGCAACTTCTTGATTACTCGGCTTCCCCAATCAGGGTAAAAGCCGCCCATTCCACTGGATTTGGGTACTGTTTAAGAGTCGTAAGCATGGCTTGACGCAGAGCAACTGCTTTGTCAGGTGTTTGTTGTAGCTGGCGATAGAATTCAGTCATCAGGTCAGCTGTGGAGTCATCAGGTACTTTCCAGAGGGAAACAACCACACTAGGTACACCAGCAGCAACTAAAGAACGGGATAATCCAATCACGCCATCACTGGTAACTCTACCTCTACCAGTGTTGCAAGCACTTAAAACTACTAACTCAGCACTAAGCTTGAGGTCGAGTATTTCACTGGCACTGAGAAAACCTTTATCTGTTTTAGTCGGAGCAAGGGCGATCGCTCCTGGTAAACCTAATCCCTGGAAGTCATTCAGTAAGCCGTGAGTAGCTAGATGTATGATCTTTGCCTTTGACATTTGCTCAACTACTGCTGCCTTAGTGGCTTGATTGCCAATCAGGGCTTGAGTATTGAACATCTCAGCGATCGCTAGCGCTTCTGTTTCTGTTCCAGGAAGAGGGGGCAAACCTTGAGGCATAGTGGGATTACCAATTACTAGCATCTCTTCTCCAGAAACCAGTTGCCGTTGCTGGTTAGTTAAATCCAGCACCTGAATCGAGGGAGCAGTGAGCATAGTATGTTTTTCGATCAGGTATTGACCAGAAGCGTCTTGTAGTGCTGGGAAAGGTACTAGAAACAAGGATTCGTGGGGAATAAAGGTTACACGAGCTTCGGGATTAGTAGGTAAGAGTTCCGCAATTGGTTCAATGAGCAGTTGATGCAGTTGTTTTAATCGTTCAGTTTGACCAGCTCTCTCTGTTTTAGTCAATCTTTCTCTGGGAACTAAATCAACTAGGGATGGGCTTCTTCTTAAAAAAATCGATTTACGAGTGATACCAACCAATTTGTCAAGAGATGTATCCAGATTAGTTAAATCAACCTGACGAAAAGCGATTTTACCTGTAGGTTTAATTACCCAAATGTAAAGCTCTTTGTCTTGAAGTTGCCGCACACCTTGGGCTTCGACAACTTCTTTGATAATCGAGTATAAAACTATTGTCGAGTTTTGTTCTTGGGTAATTTTTTTAATTTGTTTGATGTTCGGAGGAGCAATCGGTTTGTGATTTTTGAGGTTTGGTTCAGACTCTGATAAACCTCTCGCTAATAGTTCAACAAAGGCTCTTGCTCGTCCTCTTTCAGTAATTTCTAGGGCTTGATTGAATTGTTTTCGTTCTACTAAATACTCTTGTAAAGTGCTATAAGTTGTTTCATGAGTTTCAAATATTGATACTCTCTCAAGGTCATTGCTGCCTAAGTTTGACCGCAAAGACTCCCAAATTTCAATGGCAGCAAAGAGAGCCTCATTTGCTTCTTGAGGATTTCCGGCTTGATAGAGAGCATCACCTAAGTTACTCAAAGCTCGTCCCTTGGCGTGGCGATCACCTAGTTGCTTGGCAATTTTTAAACTTTGGCGTTGGTAGTTTACTGCTTGGTTGTAGTCTTCTAGAGCATGGTAAATTATTCCCAAATTTTCTAGGGCTACTAACTCTCCATAGTTATCTTGCAGTTTTTGTGCGATCGCTAAACTCTGCTGAGAGTATTCAATTGCTTGGTTATAGTCGGTCAGGGTATAGTACACCAAGCTCAAATTAGATAATGCTCTTGCCTTTCCAGGTAGGTTATCGGATTTTTTAGCGATCGCTAAACTTTTTTCTTTGTATTCAAGTGCTTTGGTATATTCCTTCTTAGCGTAGTAAGCTAATCCGAGATTGCTTACTATATTCCTTTTCCACTCAGACTCATTGGTTGAGTTTACTAGTTCTAGACCCTGTTTATAGTATTCAATAGCTTTGTCATAGTTTCCTATTGCGCCATAAGCGGCTCCTAAACCACTAAAAGCTTGTGGTTTTCTTCTTAAATTTGGGTCTGATTGGGCAAGATTAAAATGCTGCTTATGATAGTCTATAGCTTTGCCATAGTCTCCCAAAATATAGTGAGTTACTCCGAGGTTATGTAAAGCTTTTGCTTCTCGCAATTGATCGCCAATTTTTCGTGCAAATTCTAAGTTTTTATGATAGCATTCGGCAGCTTTAGTGTAATCTTTGGCAGCAACTTGTATAGAAAATCCTTGAGGATTTATGAGCAATTGTTCTTCTGCCAGACAATCTGTAATTTCCAGTACCAGGATTGTCAGTCGTTCTAGTTCAATTGCTTGAGTCTTGTTTAACCTCTTGCTCTGATTGACCGCCAAATCTGATCGATTAACCTGGGTTGGCAAGGCAGAGTTTTGATTGTCTGACCTTGGTGATGGTGTTGTTGGGGAAGGATTGGGAGGATTTACAGGATTTACAGCTCCAATATTTACCGGTTGTGGAGGTTGTGGAGGTTGCTGGGGTGGATTATCTAATGCTAGTGGTGGTCGTGGTGGAATACCTAAATCTGATGTTGTTGGAGGTTCTGGCGGTGGTACTGGTTGAAAAACTGGCTCTTCTTGTGTTGAAGATTCTGGCGGTAGTAGTGCTGGAAAATCTGACTGTAGTTGTGGTGGTAGGGTTGCTAATGGATTTGGGTCGATGACTGAAGCAGGTTCAATAATGGGTGGCTCTATAGGCAGGAACGCTGGAGCTTCAGGTACTACTGGGACTGGAGATTCTGCACTGCTTGGAAAGACATTCTGGTTGTCGAAATCTAGAATGGGAGTAATAGTAGGAGTATTAATGTCACTAACATCAAAAAGAGTAACGTTGCCACTCTCACCATTACTACTACCAGCATTTATATCACCAGGATTAATACGTCCCTCTGTAGCGAATAACTGAACCTCTCCTCCTTTACCTTCGATAGAGGAAGAATCAACTACCCCAGCACTAGTATCAATACTTCCTGTATCGCTAACGGCAGTAATATCACCACCATTACCATTATTACTGGAAGCATTGAGACTCCCGGTAGTGATATTACCTTCTGCTTTCAGGTCAATATTTCCACTATCACCACTTACCGCCGTTGAATCCAGTGTGCCACTACTAGTATCAATCTCTCCTTCCCTACTATTGAGGAAAATTCTTCCACCATCCGAGGTAACTGATGCTGTCCGAATATTACCTTTTGCTTGAATAACTACTTGCTTACCAGCGCTGATATCCTGCACCACCACATCGCCAGCATTAATACTTCCCTCGGTAGCGAATAATTGAACCTCTCCTCCTTTACCTTCCACAGAGGAAGAATCAACTACCCCAGCACTAGTATCAATACTTCCTCTATCGCTAACGGCAGTAATATTACCACCATCACCATTATTACTGGAAGCATTGAGACTCCCGGTAGTGATATTACCTTCTGCTTTCAGGTCAATATTTCCACTATCACCACTTACCGCCGTTGAATCCAGTGTGCCACTACTAGTATCAATCTCTCCTTTTCTACTATTGAGGAAAATTCTTCCACCATCGGAAGTAATTGATGCTGTCCGAATATTACCGTCTGCTTCAATAACTACTTGCTTACCAGCACTGATATCCTGCACTACTACATCACCATCTTGCACCTGGATACCAGAACCTATCAGTTGTACTGTACCCTCACGATTTACCTCAATTCCTGTAGCATCACCGCCGCCAACTGTCAGCAGTTCGGGTAGGGAAAGGGGAGTGAAGGGAACAGTGGCAGAGGGGGAAACTTCTAAACTGAGAATATTACCTCGCTGGGAAATACGGAGTAAATTTTCTCCAGGCACAGCCTCAATAGTAACTTGACCACCAGGGGCAGTAAGAGTGCCATTACTGATCACAGTACCACCTACTAAGGTTAAATTCTGCCCCTCTTTAACTGCTAAATCCGCTAAATTGATGATCCCACCTGGTTGGGAAACAGCAAAATCAAAAGTATTGGGCTTGCCTACCAAAGAAGCATAGTCATTGCTACCAATGGCGTTAAACCACCCGCCATCAAAACCAATACCAGTAGCGGTGGTGGCGGTAAAAGAAGCAGGTAAATCGATGCTGGCACCAGCACCAAAGACAATCCCAGCGGGGTTAATCAGGAATAAATTGGAATTACCCCCTGTAACCTGGATTAAGCCATTAATTACAGAAGCATCACCACCAGTGACTCGCCCTAGGATATTTTCGATATTAGGATTAGAGAGAAAGTTGGCAATCTGACCTTCACTCAGACCAAATTTCTGGAAGCTGTGAAAGAGATTCGCACCATCTCCCGACAGCTGACCGCCATCAATGTTGAATTGGTTACCCTCAGGGTTGACAACAGTACCAGTACCATCGTTGGCTTCAACTATCGGTTGCGCCTGCACAGGGGTTGGCAACGGGCAATAGGTCAAATAGGTTGAAGAACAAACAAGCAGGAAAAACTTAGTAGCTGCTGATCTTCCCTGACCAATGATCTGGCTCAACAGGTGAAGACAGCTCAATGTTAGTCTCATCAGTGATAGAATTCATAGGGAATCTGGGTCGAATACACCCTTTTCAAGAAAGTAGACCTAGATTTAACAGGGGGCTACTAGAGCGGATTTGGTATCAAAGCTCTACAGCTTCATTCCTTCGGAGAAATCCCCCTTGGGATGAGAACACTTGGTTTAATCTTTGGGAAATATCCAGCATCTCAGTTTCCTGTCAACTATGTATTTATCAGGGCTAATTCCTCCGTTTTATGCAGATTGTTGGTTTTTGTTACAAAACTTAACATACAGACTCGTTGGGCCTGTCTGCTTGCCTCAATAGCCCATGGCACCGAGAGTGGGATCGAGACAAAAAAGCTTTCGCGTAGCGGCTCGTAACGAGCCTCGGGTTTTGTCATGAGCAATTTGAGGGGGTGGCAGGTCAGCTATAGTTCTGTTGAGAAAGTACTATGAACGCCATAGCCAGAGGGCAAATCTCTCCAGGGTGCCCCTTTTCTCAACATCCCGAGCATGCCCTAAACCAATAATTTCTCCACCTCCTGTTAGTTTAAAAAATCTTAGTTAACTTGGATTACCTAGCAGTTTATCCCGCAGCTGCTTAATGCGATCGCGTAACTTTGCTGCGGTTTCAAATTCCAACCTCTTCGCTGCTTCCTTCATCTGTTCTTCTAACTGATTAATCAACTCCGGAATCTTCTCCAAAGGTACATCATCCACCTGTTCAAACACCGCTTCCAACTGTTGGGAATTCAACCGTCGGGAGACATCCAAAAATGTCAAAATCGGATTGTTGGCGGTTTTGCGAATCGGCTGTGGTACAATGTTATTTTTGATATTATACTCAATTTGAATCTTACGACGGCGATTAGTCTCATCAATCGCTTTTCTCATGCTTTTTGTAAAGGTATCAGCATACATAATGGCTTGCCCTCGGACATGACGTGCTGCTCTGCCTATAGTTTGAATAAGCGATCGCTCTGCCCTGAGGAACCCTTCCTTATCGGCATCCAAAATTGCTACCAGAGAGACTTCCGGCAAATCCAACCCTTCTCGCAATAAGTTAACTCCAACCAATACATCAAATTCACCCTGGCGCAACGCCTGCAAGATTTCAATCCGTTCAATAGAGTTAATATCCGAGTGTAAGTAGCTTACTCGAATATCCCGTTCTTGCAGATAGTCTGTCAAATCCTCAGCCATGCGCTTGGTTAAGGTTGTTACCAGCACCCTTTCCTGACAATCTACCCGCTGCTTAATCTCAGCCAACAAATCATCTACTTGACCTACTGTAGGACGGACAAAGATTTCTGGGTCAAGCACTCCGGTAGGACGAATGATCTGTTCCACGACTCGCCCTTGAGATTCTTCCATCTCCCAATCCCCAGGAGTAGCAGAGACAAAAATACACTGATTCACCTTTGCCCAGAATTCCTCTGCCTTCAGGGGTCGATTATCTGCTGCACTGGGTAAGCGAAAGCCATGGTCAATCAACACTTGCTTTCGAGCGCGATCGCCATTGTACATTCCCCGAATTTGCGGCACCGTAACATGGGATTCATCCACTACCAAAAGCCAATCTTCGGGAAAATAATCAATCAAACACTCTGGTGGTTCCCCAAGCTGGCGTCCAGCCAAGTGACGAGAATAGTTTTCCACACCATTGCAGTAACCAATTTCGAGCAACATTTCCAAATCATAGCGGGTACGCTGTTCCAACCGTTGCGCTTCTAGCAAGTTCCCAGCTTGCTCCAATTGAGCCAAACGTTCCTCAAGCTCTACCTTAATAGCATTACAAGCTTCTTCTAACCGTTCATCGGGAGTAACAAAGTGACGAGCAGGGTAAATATTTACGCCCTCTACACTTTGGAAAATTCCACCGGTAACTGGGTCAACGTAGTGAATAGCATCAATTTCATCTCCGAAGAATTCTACCCGAATAATTCGGTCTTCATAAGCCGGGCCAATTTCTAATACATCCCCCTTCACCCGGAACCGTCCGCGTCCCAATTCTAAATCATTCCGGGAATACTGTACTGAGACTAAATCCCGTAAGAGTTGGCGTTGGTCAACTTCGGTATTTACCCGCAGAGGAATCGAAGCTTTTAAGTATTCTGAGGGGATACCCAAGCCATAGATACAGCTAATGGAAGCCACCACAATTACATCCCGCCGTTCAAAAAGCGATCGCGTAGCTGAGTGCCTCAGCATATCAATTTCATCATTAATTGACGCGGTTTTCTCGATGTACGTGTCAGTGACCGGGATATAAGCTTCCGGCTGGTAGTAGTCATAGTAGGAAATGAAATACTCCACCGCGTTATGGGGAAAAAACCCCCGCAATTCGTTACATAACTGGGCAGCCAAGGTTTTGTTGTGGGCAAGTACTAGGGTAGGTTTGCCGACTTTTTCAATTACCGATGCCACGGCGAAAGTCTTACCTGTCCCCGTAGCACCCAGTAGAGTTTGGATACGGTTGCCAGCCTTGAGGTAAGTGGTGAGTTGGGAAATAGCTTGGGGTTGATCCCCTGTTGGTTGAAAAGGGGCTTCGAGGTTAAATAGCATTTTAGACGCTTCTGGCACAGTTAAAAAAAAATCCGTAAAAATACTATCTATAATTTCATCATAATTTTTGTACATTTATAGGTACTGATGGATAGATTATTACCCAAAGTCATTGTCTTGATGCAGTCGCTCATGGGGGAAACCCCCAAGACCGCGCTGCATCGCTAGATAGTTTTAAGACTTGCCCAAAATCCGGAGGGGAGGATGACAACTATCTGCTTAAATGCTAATTGCTGAAATCATAATTATTACGGATAAAAATATACGTTATCGGGAATTTATAACGGTTTTTTATTAAATTTATAACTATCACTTTTTATCATTTAGCATCAACATGTTCTTTAAGTTTAGAGCATTTTTATAATTTACTTAACCAAGCTTTTTTTGTACTACAGCGTTTTTCATAACTATGAGTAACACAGTTTTTTTTTAAGCACATACACAGAATTAATTGCCTAATCAAAATCTCTGTAACCCTTCCCCTGCAATGCTTTTATTTTTATACAATGTGCAATTCATTTTGTGTACCTGCTTATGTTCCCTATTCCCTATTCCCTATTCCCTATTCCCTATTCCCTATTCCCTATTCCCTATTCCCTATTCCCTATTCCCTATTCCCTATTCCCTATTCCCTATTCCCTATTCCCTATTCCCTATTTCCTATTCCCTATTCCCTATTTCCTAAAAATTATCAATTTGTACCTGATATAATTGAAAACCGCTGTAATAATTAATTGATTATTAAATTTATGATTATATCCTGAAAACTATGAAACACTAATCATATCTAATATCAAAAACTACCCAACAAATAAATGATTGTTAATTTTGGGAATGATTAATCGGTAATTGCGAGGGAGATAACTATTACCGATTATACCTGAAAACGCCCCAATTAATCGAGAATTATATGTAGTCAAAAAAAATAATAAACTCTAGAAAAGTTTATTAATTTCATCTCAAGATAAAAAAATCGTAATTATGAACTATATAAATGCTATTCAGCGGATTGAAATATTGTTAGTCCAAGATAATCATGGGGACTTAGATCTGACCAAAGCTACTTTAAAAAATAGCAATATTCGCAACAATCTGCAGACGTTTACCAATGGTAAGGAAGCTATGGCATTTCTACGTCGAGAGTCCCCTTATACTAAGGCACCCCGTCCCGACGTAATTTTGCTGGATTTGAATCTACCAGTGATGGATGGTCGTGAAGTGTTAGCACAGATTAAATCTGATCCAAAATTGAGTCTGATTCCAGTGATTATTCTCACTTCCTCAGATTCTGACCAGGACATCCTCACAAGCTACAAGCTAAACGCCAATGCCTACGTCACTAAGCCCTTTGAATTAGAGCAGTTTGTCAAAGTATTGAAGTCAATTGAAAACTTCTGGCTAAGTATTGTTAAACTGCCACCCAAAAATTAACCATTGCCAATTCAGAGGATATCTGAAAAGTTTTTTGATACTGAATTTTGCCCCCCTAGCCCCCCAAGTTTGGGGGGAATAAGAGTCAATTTGCTTCTAAAAGTCCCCCAAAATTGGGGGATTTAGGGGGCTTGGATGTAGCAAATGGGACTTCTCAGACAACCTCTCATGCTATAGCGTTTGTATCTGGGAATAGGTAATAGGTAATAGGTAATGGAGAGTTGGTAGTTGACGATTACCAACTCTCCATTACCTATTACCAAAAATTTTGAGACTATGTCTTGATGCAGTCGCTCATGGGGGAAACCACGGCAGTCGCTCATGGGGGAGACCACGGCAGTCGCTCATGGGGGAAACCCCCAAGACCGCGCTGCCTCCCCAAGACCGCGCCTGGCTGCCTGACACAAGTGGCTCAAAGCTTGCAATGACGTTGTTTGCGAGAAAAGGGGCAGAGTGATAGGCAAGCGCAAGAGTCACTACACAACTAGCTCAACAGCAAGCATGTCTTACTCTACC
>NZ_JAAHHM010000082.1:0-8356 GCF_010692445.1 Moorena sp. SIO3E8
CACAGCTCTTGCGGACACTCCATTCCTAATCCACACCCCACCCCACCGCCTCCACACTCCCCCCCCCCCCCTCCCCACTCCCGCCTCCCAACTCCCGACTCCCGACTCCCTGCTCCCGACTCCCTACTCCCTACTCCCGACTCCCGACTCCCGACTCCCGACTCCCTACTCCCTACTCCCGACTCCCTACTCCCGACTCCCTACTCCCTAAAAACCAAAATTTTGTACCTTACTTAATTGAAAACTGCTATACTATGATTCGTCTTTATTTATTAATTAAGTCCAGCCTGATTCTAGGCATGGGATTATCACTAATAGCATCGACTGCCCCAGGGATTACTCTTGCTCAGGGACCTGTAGATGGAACAGGACAAATAACGACTTCACAGGTAAAGATTGTTAAGGTGGGAGTGCTGGCAATTCGGGGTGTTGAGCATACTAAAACAAAATGGCAACCGACCCTAGACTATCTCAGTGAAACTATTTCCGGCTATGTTTTCCAACTTGTACCACTAGGGTTTGACACCCTCGAAGAAATAGTAGCTAACCAGGAGGTGGACTTTGTGTTGTCCAATCCTGGAATGTATGTACGGTTGGAATCGATTTATGGGGCAATACCAATTGCCACCCTAAAAAATCTACGCCTAGGCAAGCCTTACACCCAATTTGGAGCAGTTATCCTGCGTCATGCTGACCGCAATGATATTCAGGATTTAAAGGATTTACGGGGCAAAACCTTTATGGCCGTTAGTGAAAATGCCTTTGGGGGCTGGCAAATGGCATGGGAAATTCTGTTAGAAGCTGGAGTTAACCCCTACCGTGACTTTCGAGGCCTCCACTTTGGTGGTAGCCATGACGCAGTGGTCTACGCTGTTCGTGATGGTATTGTCGATGCTGGCACTGTCCGCACTGATACCCTCGAACGTATGGCACAGGAGGGCAAAATTAATCGAGATGACTTTTTTATCCTCAATCAGCAAACTCAATATCAGGACACTTTCCCTTTTGCTGTGAGTACTAAACTTTATCCACAATGGCCTTTTTCCACACTATCCCATACCCCAGTGGAGTTAGCGGAAAAGGTTGCGATCGCATTAATGACCATACCTTCTGAGCACCCAGCGGCCAAAGCTGGTCGTTATCAGGGCTGGACGATCCCGGCCAACTACCAACCTTGTCACGAAACCTTACGGAATCTGCGGGTTCGTCCCTACGAAGATTGGGGAAAAGTGACTCTGGGTCAAGTCATCTATCAGTACCGCTATTGGCTGTTATTTGCTGGTGTTTCCTGTTTTGGATTTAGCTATGGTCTAGTTTATCTAGCTGGCCGTAGGCGAATCGAAGCAGAACTCCGAAAAGCCAATGCTTTACTGGAAATCCGGGTTGAGGAACGTACAGCTGAGTTCAAAGCAGCTAAAGAAGCGGCTGATCAGGCTAATCACGCCAAAAGTCAATTCCTGGCTAATATGAGTCATGAATTGCGTACTCCCCTCAATGGCGTTTTGGGTTACGCCCAAATTCTACAACGGGATCCACAGATAACTCCTAAACAAAAAGACCAGATCAACCTTATTTATAAGTGTGGCAACTATCTACTCCATCTGATTAATGACATTTTAGACTTATCCAAAATCGAAGCTCGGAAAATGGAACTGTTTCCGACAGAAGTTCATTTGCCGTCCTTTCTGATGGAAGTTGTAGAAATGTGTCGCGTCAAAGCCCAGCAAAAAGAGATTGCTTTTAGTTATCAACCCTCATCCCATCTGCCAGAGGGGATCCTGGCTGATCCCAAACGATTGCGACAAGTTCTGATTAATCTTTTGGGAAATTCTATTAAGTTTACTGACCATGGCGGAGTCACCTTTAAGGTAGACGTTATCAGTAACCACCAAGCAATTACTACTATCCAATCCCCCCTAGTAAAACTTAAATTTATAATTAAAGATACTGGCATTGGGATGACCCCAGAACAACTGGAAAAAATCTTTTTGCCCTTTGAACAGGTGGGGAATGTTGAGCATCGTGAACAAGGCACTGGGCTTGGATTAGCGATTAGCCAAAAAATTATCAATTTGATGGGAAGTGCTATCAATGTTGAGAGTACTTATGGCCAAGGTAGCCTTTTCTCGATAGATTTAGAGTTACCGATTGCTACAGCTGTGATTGACAGTAAGCAAGCCTCTACCAAAACTATTATAGGTTGTCAGGGGAAAGCACGGAAAATTTTAGTAGTAGATGACAAATGGGAGAATCGCTCTGTAATTGTGAATGTGTTACAACCTCTGGGATTTGAACTGTTGGAGGCCAGTAATGGGGTTGAGGGTTTGGAAAAAGCCACAGCATTTCACCCTGATCTAATTATTACTGACTTGGTGATGCCGGTGATGGATGGCTTGGAAATGATGCGACGTCTGCGCTCATTAGATCAATTGAAAGATCTGTTGATTATTGCTTCATCTGCCAGTGTTTATGAGTTAGACCAGGAACAGAGTTCGAAGGCAGGCTGCGATGATTTTATTCCCAAACCAGTGGACGTAGCCGAATTACTGGAAAAATTAAAACAGCATTTGCAACTGGAATGGGTGTATGAAGACTTCATACCAAAACCAGAAACTATAACAGATGCTGGAGCTGAAGAAATCCAGCTAGATGCCATTGTGCCTCCCCCATCTGATCTCCTAATCCTACTTTATGACTTTGCTAAGAGAGGTAGTGTGTTTGACATCAGACAAGAAGCCGAAAATCTTGAAAAATTAGATGCTAAGTTTGTGCCATTTGCTAAGATTATTTATAGATTTGCTAAAGATTTTAAGGTGAAGCAACTTAGGAAGTTTATCGAAGAGTATGTCGATTAACTCAAGGGGTGACAAGAGAGCTGTAAACTAGAGAGAATAATGGTTTAAGCTAACCTTTTGCCAAAAAAAACGGGAAGTCTCTGTAGCCTCCCCAAAGCAAATATGTTTCCTGGCCTTTTGGCCTTTAGGCCACGCTACGCGAACGGTCACGCTACGCGAAAAATTCTACCAGACTGTGTTGGAGACTAATCAAGACAAGGAAGATATTCATAATTGCTTTACTCACTGCTGTTACTGTACCTCATTACTATGATAATTGCTATATAGTGCCCTTGCTTATGTCCTGATCTATTTTACCTTGATGCCTTCAAGATTAACGATCGCCACTATACATATCTTATTCTGGATTCATCCATTGTATTAGTGGAATAAATTCCATAAAAATATCTAATTATTTCAGGTTTTTGTCCACTAACTATTCTAGTATTTTATCACATCTCATTCCTGATTGCTATAACTTAGTTTCCACAATTAGATATCCATTACGAAAGTAGGGGAATTTGCTAAGGAATTTCAAAAGTAGTTGCCATTGCCAAGGCCAACGTTCTTGATGTAGCTGATAGATAGGCCAAGTATTGACTACTTGCAATCCCATGGCAGCTAAATCTTCTTCATTCTTAACAAACCACTTTAGGGGAGCTCCAATTTGAGATAACTTTTTACTAAACATCTTGGCATAATTTCCTAGAACTTCCACATCTAAGGTAGCCCCTGGAAAACGAGAGCGCATCGTAGATATGAGTTGCTGGACTTCATTTACCTCAAAGTAGGCTAGTAAGCCTTCTGCAATAAATAAAATGTTTTCTGGTTCTACGTTGGGCAAATTATTCATCCAGTCAAAATCCATAACTGAAGCACTAATAAACTGATGCTGTTCTGTCTGTGTATCTAACTTAGAGCGCAATTCAGTTACCATGGGCAAATCTAGTTCTAACCAACGATAAGCATTCTGTCCAATACGGTGAAAACGACTAGATAATCCAGCACCCAATTCCACTACAACTGGATGGTAATGCTTGGCAATATGACCAGATGTTATTTGATCATGCTGGTAAGTTCGGATAGCAACTGCAATATTACCAGCTTTAGCACTTTTAGAATAAAATTTCTCTAGCTCTTGATCCCAACCCGCGAGTTTTAACCACTCAACAGCTAGTGGATCTTGAAATAGGGGATGAGAATTAGCTTGTTCTTCAGCTCGTCCTCTGAGTGGTAAAAGTAGGGTGCGAGGTACACCTGTTAATTCAGTAACAATTTGAGACATAAGATATTGATATCCTGTTTGTTTAAAATTTTGATTAGAGTTGATTCAATTATTGACTATAACTGACCTTACTCAAAGCTTTCTCTATACAAGCTCGTAACTTTTTAGCCAAGGTGGTTACGCCTGGTGGATAAACCATATACTCGTGATAACCAGGAACAGTTTCTACCTTAACCTCGCCAATGGACTCGTCTGCCCAACCTAGAGTTGGTCCCATAGCAGCAATGACTTCCTGGGAGAATCCCAATGAACCTTTTTCAGGTTTGAATAAAGTCATAGAACCTGAATAGTTGGGTGGTGAGTAGCTACGCATTGCATTGTAATTTAGCTCCAAAACTTTCAGGAGACCTTCAATATCAGCAACCTGAAAATCATGAGGAACTACATTAGCTTGTTGAGCTTTCTTCAAAATAAAGACTGTTCTTTCCTCTGGAGCAAGTTTCTGGAATTCTTCGGTAGGTATAGAAACAGTTCCCCCAAACAATTGAAAGACAACTTCTTCCCCTTCTACTTCTACTATGTTTTGCTCATCAGTCAACTTCGATGGGGCGTAGGTATCAAGTAATCCTAGAAAAGCTACTTGTTCACCTTGAATCGTTAATTCGTAAGCCATCTGTAATGCTACTGCTCCACCAAATGACCAACCAAGTAGAGTATACGGACCATTTGGCTGCACCTCACGAATAGCAGAAAGGTAAAGACTAGCCATATCTTCTACCCGTGTGAGTGGTTCTTGCCCTTTTTCTATACCTAATGCTTGTAGACCATAGAAGGGTTGCTCCGTTCCCAATAGTTTAGCTAACTCAAAGTAGCAGAAAGCAGTTCCACCACCAGGGTGTATGCAGAATATTGGCACTTTGGAGCCATTTGGGTTAATAGGAAATAGAGGGGAAAAGGAGGAAATACTCTCTTGACGGAGAACAGCAGCTAGTTCCTCAATAGTAGGAGATTGAAAGAGGGTTGACAGGGGTAGAGATTTCCCCAACTCATTTTCAATATATTTCATCAAGCGAACTGCCAAAAGTGAGTGACCCCCTAGGTCAAAGAAATTATCTTTAATACTAATTTGATGAATACCTAAAAGATCTTCCCATATTTTTAGCAATAGTAATTCTTGGCGATCGCGTGGTGCAACATATTCTTGGTTTTGATATCTACTGGCCACATCCAGTTCAGGCAAAGCCTTACGGTCTACCTTACCGTTAGGAGTCAGAGGCAGTTGCGACAACACCATCAACCCCGATGGCACCATATACTCTGGCAACCGCGACTGTAGATACTCTCTCAACTGCGGTATCAGTTCCTTTCTCAACTGGGAACTCAAGGGATTATTCCCATAATTATGCCAGTTACCTGCTACCACCGATTTTTGAGTTAGGGGTGTTAACACTATCCCTTCTTTAGCTAACTCACTGCGCACAAATACCCCATCCATCAATTCCGGACTTCCCTGGGCAGACCAACACAACTCTAAGTTATACCCTAAAGATGCACTTAGTTCATATAACCTCTCTGGGTCGATGCTCTTGGTTTGCTTTGACTCTAATTTCTGCCTCAACTGCTGCACATTATGTTTTGATTCTGGCTGTGATAGCCACTCTACCAACTCTACATCATTAGCTACTCTGCCATTGACTAAACCACTAAAGCAAATTGATTCTGGCCCAATGTCTCGCAGATAAGTTTCTATCTCCTGAGCACTCAGAGACGCTCCACTTTCTACAGTCGGTGTTATTACTTTTCCTGGTTGTGCCTCTATATGCAACAGTACGCTATAGCGATATTTATTCAGTTCATTGTGTTCTGTTCCCCTCTGTAAACGGATTTGTACATGAGTTATTTCTGGATGTTTTTCTTTGATAGCTACAAACAACTCTGGTGAGACTAACAACTCGGTCTCCTGCTCCATTTTTATGTCTATCTTTTCTAAGAGTTGTTGTTGTGACAGTGAGGGAGTTGCTTGATACAGTTGCACCGAAGAGTGAAAGGCTTTCATTAATGGCAAACTCCGGACATCTCCCAAGATAATTATTCCTCCTGGTTTGACTATCCGAATTGCCTCAGATATTGCTTGTAACAAATACTCTACATTCGGAAAATATTGAATTACCGAGTTGAGAATCACCACATCGAAGTTTTGAGCTGCTATGTCACCGATCTCATCTGCTCTTTTCTGTGCTAGATTGACCTGAGCATATTTCTCGGGTTTCTGGAGTATTTGTTGTTGGATATAATCTAGTGAAATACTAGATATATCTATGCCATAATAGGCTTGTGTGTGGGGTGCGATTTGAAATAGTAGCAACCCGGTACCACAACCTATTTCACATACTTTTTTCGGTTTATGTGCTAATACTTGAGCTACAATATCTCCTGCCCAAATTCGCATTTGCCTTTCTGGTAAGGATTGGTTGTCGTAACTGCTACTCCAACCTGAGATGTTGAATAATGGGTCGGTTACTTCACTCTTCTGTTCATCAATTTGTTGATTAAATAGGTTTTGCCAACTGTTGATTTGAGTGTTTGATAGTTCTGGGTTTGATGTGATATTGCTTTCAACTAATGGTACTATATATGCTACAAGACGTTGACTTACTGAGTTATCTTCCCTGGCTACTACTACTGTTTGTTTGACACTGGGATGTTGAGTTAAGGTTGCTTCTATTTCTCCAGTTTCTATCCGGTATCCTCGCACTTTGACTTGGTGGTCTATCCGCCCGATAAATTCTATATTCCCATCACCTAGATAACGGCCTAAATCACCCGTTTTATATAATAATTTTGACTTTTGACTTCCCTTAAGGAGGGGGGTAAGGGGGGGGTTGACTTTTGAGTTGTCAAAGGGGTTAGGGATAAATCTCTGATTTGTTAAATCCTCTCGGTTGAGATACCCACGAGCTAAACCAACACTACCTATATAAATTTCACCTGATACTCCTATGGGTACTGGTTGTAAATTCTTGTCTAGGATGTAGATTTGAGTATTGCTGATCGGCCTACCTATGGGTGGTACAGAACACTCTGGTGAGCATTCGGCCATGGTTGCACATACTGTTGATTCTGTTGGTCCGTAGGCGTTCACAAATTGTCGCCCCACAGACCAGTAGGATATTAGCTCTGGTGGGCAAGCTTCTCCTGCTACCACTATGGTCTTTAAATCAGGTAATTCCTCTTTTGGCATCACTGCCAGAGCTGAGGGGGGTATGGTGATATGGGTGATTTTGTTCGACTGCAACCACTGACTTAAACCAGTTCCAGGCATTAAAGTATCTCGACTGCCTATGTACAAACTGGCTCCTGAACCTAAAGCCATGACTATTTCCGAGATGGAGGCATCGAAACTTAATGATGCGAACTGAACGACTCTGCTGTTGGAGTTGACTTGAAACCCTTGCATTTGAACTGTAGCCAGATTACATAGTCCCTTGTGTTCTACCAATACTCCTTTCGGTTTACCTGTGGAACCTGATGTATAAATTACATAAGCTAAATTTTGGGGACTGACTTCACTCTCTACTTTTTCTGGTGTTTCAGTTGCTATTTTTTCCCAATCTCTATCTAAAAAAACTACTTGGGCTTGATGTTGAGGGAGTTGAGCTAATATTTGTTCTTGAGTTAGTAACACTGACACTTGGGAGTCAGCGAACATATACTCTAGGCGTTCTTGGGGATAGGCCGGGTCTAATGGCACATAAGCTCCTCCGGCTTTGAGTATGGCTAATAAACCTACTACCATCTCTACTGAACGATCTACACATATTCCCACTAGGGTTTCTGGAACTACTCCCAATTTTTGCAAGTAATGGGCTAGTTGATTGGCTTTAGTATTTAATTGGGAGTAGGTCAGCTTTTGCTCTTCAAATACTACTGCTACTGCATCCGGTGTTTTCTCTACCTGCTCCTCAAATAACTGATGGATACATTTGTCTGTGGGATAATCTGTTTTCGTATTGTTCCACTCCACCAGTATTTGGTCTAGCTCTGGCTGTGTCATTAATGGCAACTGGCTAATAGGTCTCTCTGGATTCTCTACTGCTGCTAATAGTAAGTTTTTATAATGTGACACCATCCGACTAATTTTTTCTGCCTCAAACAAGTCTGTGTTATAGACACAGAATCCTTTAATTTCTTCTCCTATTGGCCACAAATGTAACTCTAAGTCAAACCTCACTGTCATCTCAGCTCCTGCCCCTTCATACCAACCTACTTCTAAATTAGGTAAGCTAAAGGATGGTTT